>CAUBQU010000034.1 GCA_958438185.1 uncultured Oscillospiraceae bacterium | reverse complement strand
TACAGGATTTGTCCGTTTCATCGCCCTAACTCCATTTCTTGCATTCCGGCCGTCCGCCGGTAAAAATTGCCCCTGGTCAGGTCGCTGCCAGGGGCTTTTGCCTATTATCCTACAAGAAACAGGTTTTGTCAACGGTTTTTCCGTCTTTTGTCATACATCTTCACCGATTTCTGCCAGCGGCGCCAGGCTGCGCTGCAAAATGCCCTTCATTTTGGCCACGGTCACGCCGTAATTCGTAAAGGGCACCCTCTGCTGCGCCGCCTGCTGCTGCCGGAAGTCGATCTCCCGGTCATTAAGCATGCAGCCGCCGCAGTGGATGATGGCAGCATAGGGCGTCAGGTCCTGGGGGAAATCCCCGCCGGAGCAGGTGGTGATCTCCAGGCGCTTGCCCGTGTGCTGCCGCAGCCAGTTTGGAATTTTCACCGTGCCAATGTCGTTGCACTGGCGGTGATGCGTGCAGCCCTCGGCCATCAGGATACGGTCGCCGTCCTGCAGCCGGTCCAGTGCCGCGGCCCCGGCTACTGCGCCGGAGAGATAGCCCTTGTAGCGGGCCATAAGGATGGAGAATGACGTCAGCGGCATCTCCGCCGGGAGCATCGCCGCCACCTCGGCAAACGCCTGGCTATCCGTGATGACCAGGCGCGGCGGCGTGCGCAGCCCGGCAAGTAGCCCCGGCAGCTGGTCCGGTTGCGTCACCAGCGCCACAGCGCCAGCGTCCAGAATATCCCGGATGGCCTGCTGCTGGGGCAGGATCATCCGCCCCTTCGGCGCAGATTCGTCAATGGGCGTCACCAAAACGACAGGATCGCCGCCGGAGATCAGATCGCCCACAAGGCGAATTTGCTTTCCCTTCGGGGCAAACTGGCCCAGCATCTGCTTACATTCTTTGATATTTAGCCCCCGCAGGGCGCTGACATAGATCTCCCCCTCCCGCGGGATCGGGCGGCCCGGCAGGAGGTCGCACTTGTTATAGGCGATGAGGTACGGAATCTTGCGCTCCCGAAACAGCGCCAGCAGCTGCCGGTCTGCCGCCTGCAGCGACTGCGTCGCGTCGGCCACCAGAACGGCGAGGTCCGTCTTGCGCAGGATCTGGCGGGTTTTTTCCACCCGCAATGCGCCCAGCGCGCCCACGTCGTCAAAGCCCGGCGTGTCGATGATCTGGACGGGGCCCAGGGGCAGCAGCTCCATAGCCTTGGAGACCGGGTCCGTCGTCGTGCCCTGCACGTCAGAGACGACGGCCAGATCCTGGCCGGTGATGGCATTGACCAAGCTGGATTTTCCCGCGTTGCGGCGGCCGAAAAAACCGATGTGCAGCCGCCCGGCGGCGGGGGTATCGTTCAGGCTCATAAGATATCCTCCCCTCTCTAAAATCTGTGCTTTGGCTTAGAAACCGCCTGCGGCGTCGGCCACCGGCGTAAAGATTGCTTCCGCCTGCGCCTCTGTCAGCGTAACGTCAAAGACCGTCTTGTAGTAATCCACGGTCTGCTGCGTGATATCAATATCTTCAAACAGCGCAGGATAGGCAGATTTTGCCAGCCAGAGCAGTGTAATCGGCGTATCCACGCCGGGGGTATAGCTGCGATACATCCCCAGCGGCATTTTAAAGGCCTGCTGGTTCTGCACCGCGTTGACGCCGGACCAATCGTAGCTGCCGACGGTATTGTCATAGAGATCCTGAGGCTGGGCCGTCGTAAAATTCGTCACAAAAATGAGGTCCGGGTCCCAGGCATAGACCTGTTCCAGCGTCACGGGGACGGAGTTGTCCTGCGCCAGCTCGGACGCGACATTCACACAGCCCGTAGCATCGGCCCACCACTGGCCGAAGAAGCTGCCGCCGGAGGTGAGGATCTGCGTCTCGTTATACTGGAACAGGAAGAAGACCTTCCGCCGCTCCGCCTCCGGCAGCTCCGCCACCCGGGACTGGACCAGGTCGTAAATATCCTCCGAATACTGGGCGACGGTCTCGGCCTTGTCGTTCTCCGGGAAGATCTGAGAGAGGAGCTTGATCCACTCGTTGAGGGTCTCAATGGCATTGTAGCCCCATTTGTTGACGGAGATGGCCACGGCGTTGAAGCCGTTTTCCGTCAGTTGCCGGCCCTGCTCCGGGTTCGACGCGCTGTAGAATACGACGTCCGGCTCCAGCTTCAGCAGCTCTTCCATATTGATCTGACTGCCGTCGATAAAGCCCGTCTCGGCATTCAGAATTTCCGGATAGAGCTCAGAGAGCAGGCTGTTCTTCGCCGCGCTCATGCTGGGCGGCGCCATGCCGACGATCTTCTCTGCAGAATCGAAGAAGATCGTCAGGACCGACGGCAGCGGGTAAATATCGCAGACCGCGATGCGCTGGACATCGGCGGGCAGTGTCACGGTATTATCGGCATGGTCGACGACGGTGATGGTCGCCGGGTCCGATGTCTGGACCCCAGTCTCGGTCGGGGCGGAGCCCGCTGGGTCGTCTGAGCCGGTCGTGCCGCCGCAGGCGGCCAGCGTCAGCAGTAGGCACAGGGCCAAAAGCAGTGCGATTCCTTTTTTCATTGCGTATTCTCCTTTTTTGTCACTTTATAAATGCTTCACAAGATTGACCATCTGGCCGCGCCAGATCCTGCCGGAAAAAGCGGGATGGGGCAGGGCATAAAACGGCGTCTGCGCCGGAACGATGGGCCGGTATAAGGGGTCCGCCGCGACCCAGGCGGCAGCGCGCAGACGCTGCTCCAAGTCGCACTCCGCCCGCATCGCCGCGTCGCCACCGGACAGCAGGCCGGGCGGCGCTTCCAGCGGGCAGAGGACCTGCGGCGTCGCACCCCGCTCCAGGCCGATGGCCGCCGCCAGGGAACGGGCCGTGGCGGCTTCGCCCAGAATGACGCCCGCGCCATCCGGCCTGCAGTCGGCAAACGCCACGCTGCTGCGCCCCGTGCAGGCGCTGCGGGCCAGATGCTCCAGCAGGACCCGGCAAAACGCCTGCCCCGCCGGGGTGCCGACGACATAGGGCGTGCCAAATTTCTCCTGCAGCGCCTGCGCAGCAGGCAGGCCGGTGCTGGAAATGACCAGATTTACCCACGCCGCCCCAGCGCCGCACAGGTCCTCCAGCGTCGACCCCATGGCCCAGGTGCTCTGCACCCGGTAGCCCGCGTCCTGCAGCCACGCGATCATATCCGGGATCGCCCCGTGCAGCGGGAAATCCAAGGGCGTCGCCCCCAGGAGATTGACCGTCGGTAGTTTGGCCCGGGGCACCGGCTTCGTCAGCCGCCGGGCGATCGCCGCCAGCGCCATTCCGGCCCCGGTCACATAGGACTGCATCCCCGTTGTCGCAAAGCCGAAGGTGCAGATGCCTGTCTCGGCTTCGATGCTGGCCGCAATGGCCGGAAGGTCGCAGCCGGTCAGGGATGGGATGGGGGAACCGGCGATGGCAATAAACCGCGGCTGTAGCTCCCGCGCCGCTGTGACGATATCCGCGATCAGTCTCTGGTCGTCGCCCAAAATCGCCTCCATCTCTGTCAAACCGGAGAGGAAGACCAGGCTGTCACTGTCGTACCAGCGGGGCTCATCGTGGGTATTGTATGTCGAGTTGCACCCGGAGGCGTCGTGCATGACGGTCATCCCCCCCAACTCAAACAGGGCTGAGCAGACGCCGGAGACGTCGGCAGTATAAGTCGAAATGACTTTCTGCGTCTGTTTTTGAACCTTCTCTTGTATCTTTCTCATAAGCAGCACCCGCAGCCAAAGCCTTTTTGTTCGATCAAGCGCTGAGTCTCCTTCGGCTGCGCGAAGGCCTCCCGCATCTGCGCCGCCAGATGGGCGATCCCAGCAAAGCCGGACAGGCCCCCGCCCTCCACCAGGTTCACAAAATACGCGCTGCCGGTGAAATACGCCGCCTTCTGGCCGATGGCCAGGGTCTTTTCCTGGCTTTGCCTGGGCTCCACCCGCATCCGAGGCGCAGTCGTCGGCAGTAGGGTGATCTCCGGTGCGTGGCGCTGGAGCCAGGCAAAGTCCGCCGCTTCCAGCGGGGCGAAGCTGTCACAATAGAGCTTCTCGACATGGAAGCCCGCCTCCACCAGCAGCCGGGCCAGGGCCAGGGGGCGCATCGTCGCCGTGTGATCCAGGGCGATCGGCGCGCTGCCGATGCACGCCCGGGCTTCGACCAGCGCCTGCATGGCCTGCGCCTCGGCCGCATCCAGCTGCGGCGTGTCCACTGGGAGCTCCAGCGCCTGCGCAAGCTGCGCCTGCTGCTGGCGGATCTCCTCCGCCCGGTAGGCCACCGGGAGGTATAAATACCGCTGGCCCAGCTTCGCCTGCAAATACGGCCCCACCGGCTCTGCTGCGGGATGGGTGATCAAATTCAGGCTGCCGCAGGCCATTTGCAAATAGTCCGCATAGGTCTTGCAGGCGGTGATCTCCCGCAGCGGCCGCCCGGACGCAGTAATAAGGCGCACCAAGTCACTGTCGCGGTTCAAAGCATAAAAGCTGCCGACGAAATTCACCCCGCCATCCTGCTCCAGCGGCGCAAGCAAGCTATAGAGCTGCCGACGCATCAGCTGGTCCGGCGTCAGGCCGCTTTTGCGCAGGATTGGGTTCATGTAGCAATCGGTAAATGCAACACCGGGAAAGCGCGCCCGGAGCTCCCGGTAGCACAGGGCCAGGTCCGTCGCCATAAAGTGATGCACGCAACTGCTGTAGACCAGCACTGCAGGTGGCAGCGCGGACAGGCGCTGCAAAATATCCGTCACGCCCTCGATCAGCAGCGACTCCAGATTGCCATCATAGAGGTCGTGTTCTTCAATGGTCACCGTGGAAAACCGCGCTGACGCGCCCATCTCCGCCGCCGTCAGGACGACGCCCCGCAGACAGCCTTGGGCGCAGACATAGATCTCATGCGCCTGGGGCACCAGCATCCCGGCATGGACGATATTCCAGACGCCCCGCGCCGGAGCGCTGTACTCCAGCCCACCGGGAAACGGCGCCGGAAAGGCAGCCTTGCCGAGGGCAATCCCCGCAGACGGAGCAGCGCCCCCCACTTGCCGCATCATAGCGCCACCTCGCAGCGCTGCAGGACCGCCTGGGCAAGGCAGCGGTAGCACGCCGCCATCTCGCTATCCGGGAAGGCTTCCAGAACGGTCTTCCCCAGCGCTTCGGCGTCCTGCACGGTCTGGCTTCGGGGGAGGATGCCCGTGAGGTCCGCGCCGATATCCTGGGCCAGCTCCTGGGCCTTTTCCAGCTCCCGGGGCACCTGGCGGCAGTTGAGGATCAGACCGCCCAGCGTCGCATACCCCCGGCCGCGGAATTGTTCGACGGCCATGGCGATATTCGCCGCCGCATGCAGCGCCATATTCTCCCCGGAGGTCAGAATAAACACCCGGTCCGCATAGCCGCTGCGCATGGGCATGGCAAAGCCCCCGCAGACGACATCCCCCAGGACATCGTAGAATACCACATCCGGCTTGTAGACCTCATAGGCCTTTTGCTGGGCCAACTTTTCCAGGGCGGCAATGATCCCCCGCCCGGCGCAGCCCATCCCAGGCGTCGGGCCGCCTGCTTCGACGCAGGCGACGCCGCCGTAGCCGATGCGGACCATCTCCTCCAGCTGCGGGCCACCGGGCTTGGTGCGGATCAGGTCCAGTACCGTCTCCATCGGCTGGCCCTGGCGCAGGCTTAGGGTCGAGTCCGCCTTGGGGTCACAGCCGATCTGCATGACCCGCAGCCCCGACTCTGCCAACGCAACCGCCAGATTGGAGACGGTGGTGGATTTCCCGATGCCGCCCTTTCCGTATACTGCAATTTTGATCATTTCATTTCCTCCTGCCCCGGCACAAAATCGCCGCGTCCTGTGACGACGGTATAGCCGATCTCCGCCATCTGCGCCCGCAGCAGCTGGACACCCGCGGCAGCGGAGAGGTCCGTCCCCGCTTTGTTGTCATAGAGCATATATTTTTTCCGCACCGCCTGCGGCGATAGATTCGGCATCACGACATTGCACCCCGCCAGGACGCCTTGCTTTCTGCCGTCGGCCTCCGCCGTACCCAGGGCCGTCGTCGCCGGGAGCAGTGCATCCGGCAGCAGCAGCCGTGTTAGGGCCAGCAAATAGCAGGTCAAGCGCGGGTCGCCAGGCGGCGCATCCCGCAGTGGGGTATCGCGGTGGGGCAAAAACGGACCGATGCCCACCATCTGGGGCCGCAGCTGCTGCAGCAGCTGCATATCCTGCGCCAGGGTCTGTACCGTCTGCCCCGGCGTGCCAACCATCATACCGCAGCCGGTCTGGTAGCCAATCTCCAAAAGATCATGCAGGCAGCGCAGCCGGTTTTCCCAATGCATCTCCGGCGGATGGAGCCTGCGGTAATGGCCCGGGCACGCCGTCTCGTGGCGCAGCAGATAGCGGTCCGCACCAGCGTCAAACAGCCGCTGGTAGGACGCCCGGCTCCGCTCCCCGACGGAGAGCGTGATGGCGCAATCGGGAAAGCGCTGCCGGATGGCCGCGACCAGCGCGACTAACCGGTCATCCGTCCAGTACCCATCCTCGCCGCCCTGCAGGACAAAAGTCCGGAAATCCAGCGCGTAGCCCGCCGCGCAGCAGGCCAATATCTCCTCCTGCGTCAGGCGATAGCGGTCCGCCGCCTGGTTAGACCGGCGCAGGCCGCAATAGAGGCAGTCGTTGCGGCAATAGCTTGTAAATTCAACAATGCCCCGAAAGAAAATCTTTGTTCCGAACCGGGCGACAGTGGCCTTCCGGGCAAGCGCCATCGCTTCATCGGCGCAGTCTTGCCAGTGCGCCAGTAAAAACGCCCACTCCTCCGGGGCCAGACGATGCGCCCGCTGCAGCGTTTGCAGCAGCTTTTCGCACTTCATGTCTCCCACTCCTTTGCATAAGCCGCCTTCACGCTGACACCGGGGATGCGGCTAAGTTGATCGGTCAACGCCTGGATCTCGCCCCGGGTCGCATCCAGACTGATGCTGATCAGATGCAGGCCCAGGTCCCGCCGGGGCATCCCCATGCGGCCGGTGACGGCGTGGCGATAGCGATGTAGCACCGCGTTGATCGCTCCGGCACAGTCCCGGTCCGGGAACACCAGCGCCAGCACGGCGATGGCCCGCGTCGAAGCATCCGCCGCTGGCTTTGCAGGCTCTGCCAGGCAGACCGGAAAAATATCCCGGAAGACCGCCTCCGGCGTCTCCCACTCGCCGAGCAGCGTCTGGACGCCAAAGGCCGCCTCGATCTTCCCCTGGGTGATGACCTCCCCCGCGGGCCCGTATTGATAGCGCCCCGTCTGCTCCAGCAGCAGGGCATGGTCTGCCCAGCGCAGCGCGTGGGCCGGATAGTGGGTGTTGAACAGGCACAGGACCCCTTGGCGGGCCAGATCCGCGATGGTCTCCAGCATCAAAAGCTGATTGCGAAAATCCAGATTGGACTCCGGCTCATCCAGGATCAGGACCTGCGGGTCATTGACCAGCGCCCGGGCCAGCAGCACCAGCTGCATCTGCCCGCCGGAAAGGGCGCTGCATTTTTGCTGCCTGAGCGGCAGCAGGCCCAGCCGGTCCATCGCCGCCTCGGCCGCCTGCACATCCGCCTGCCCCGGCAGGGCAAACGGCCCGATGCGGGCGCTGCGGCCCAGCAGGACGGTCTCCTCGACGGTATACGCCGCCGACGCCACTCGCATCTGGGGCACGTAGGAGATTGTGCGCCACAGTTGCCCCGGTGCCAGCTCCCGCAGCGCCACGCCGTCCAGATATGTCATGCCGGACTGCCAGCGGAACAGGCCCATGATGCAGCGCAGCAGCGTCGTTTTCCCCGCGCCGTTGGGCCCAAGGATCGCCACCGTCTGGCCGGACGCGGCGCAGAAGGAGATCTCTTTTAAAATCTGGCGGTCGCTTTTCGGATAGGCAAAGCAGCCGCCCCGGACTTCTAGTTTCATAGCTGCCACCCCCCGGACCGGCGCATCAGCACGATAAAGAATGGTGCGCCAAAAATCGCCGTCAAAACCGAGAGCGGGATGACCCCCGCCGACAGCGACCGCGCTGCCGTATCGACCAGCATCATAAAGACTGCCCCCAGGCTGATGCAGGCTGGCAGCAGCGACAGATGATTATTGCCAAATTTCATGCGGCACACGTGGGGCGCCAGCAGGCCGACCCAGCCCACCTGGCCGCTCATAGAAACACAGGCCGCCGTGATAGCTGTGGCGCAGAGAATGCACACCGCCCGCAGCGCGCCGATGCGCACGCCGGAGGTCCGGGCCTCTTCGTCGGAGAGCGGCAGCAGGTTCAGCCGCCAACGCAGCGCCAGCAGGAGCCCGATCCCCAGCGCGATGGGGATCGCCCCCAGCGCCAGCGTCCCATACGATGCAGAATCAAAGCTGCCCATGAGCCAATAGGTAATGGCCGGGAGCTGGGACTCTGGGTCAGCGACGTATTTTAAAAGTGAGATCAGCGCCGAAAACAGCGAGCCAATCATAATGCCCGCCAGGACGATGCGGCTGCGCCCGCCGCTTTTTCCGCTGGCGGCCAGCCAAGTCAGGCCGACCGCGCCGATGCCGAACACCGTCGCCGTCAGCTGCAGACCCGTCAGGCCGAAGCCCAGCAGTAGGGCCAGGGCCGCGCCACAGCTGGCGCCGGAGGCCACGCCCAGCGTGTCCGGCGTCGCCAGCGGATTTGCAAACAGACTCTGGAACACGCAGCCCGCGACAGAAAGCCCGGCTCCCACCAGGATCGCCAGCAGCAGCCGCGGCAGCCGCATGGACCAAAAGATCTGGGCATATTGGCCGCCGGGTGCCGCGCAAAGGCCGAGTTTTGCGCCGATGCAGCGCAGCAGCGCGCCAGGCGGCGCCGGGATGCGGCCCAGACACAGGCAGACCAGCAGCGTCACCGGCGGCAGCAGCCATAAGACAAGCCGCGCCCGCCCGGTGAGCCTGCCCGGCACAAGGGAATGTGTTTTTTTCATATTGCACCCGCATCCTTTCTCGTTGCGTCATATAGCATAACAAAAACGCCGCATCCGAAAGGATACGGCGCTCTTAGGCAAAACAATACAGTCGCTGCGCGTATCCTTTCGCCTCAAATCACATTTTCGGCGTCAGGATGCTTATTTTTATTCCTGTGATGCGGGAAATGTCAGATTGGAATACGCCGTTTTGGCGCTGATCCCTTCGAGCTTGCCAAGCTTGCCCGCCAGGGTGTTGATCGCATCCTGGGGCGCATCCATGGCAACGCTGATGATGTGGATCCCCCGCTGCCGGTACGGGATCCCCATCCGGCCGATAATATACGGCGCGTATTCATGCAGCAGCGCATTGAGCTGCTCCACGCCCTCCGTCTCCTGGGCGATAATGCTGATCATTGCCACACGGTGTTCCATCTGACCCACTCCAAACTTTGTTTTTCTTATCTTAGCATATTCCCCGCTCTGTGTCAATTGATTCAGGCTTCTCTCTACCGGCGCGACCCTGCGCGGTATTTTTCACAATATGAAGGCCAAGCATAATAAACATCCCCCGGCCAAGCCGGGGGTTTTTCATATGCGGGCATAGCCCTTGT
>CAUBQU010000033.1 GCA_958438185.1 uncultured Oscillospiraceae bacterium | reverse complement strand
GTGGTAAAGTCATGGGTGATCTTGCCATCCGCATCCAGGAAATAATGATAACCAGCAGCGGCATCGCTGAAGAATTCCCAGCTGGTGTACATGGAAACATCAATGAAGTCGCCCGCTTTGAGGGTAATGATATCCGCTGTCGCGCCCCAACCAGGGCTGGCTTCCGGATACTCTGCGTTGACGTAATACGTCAAATTGCAGTCATGGCCCCAGAACGCCGTCATAAACATAGAGCCAGGGCCGCCGCTGGTGGTGATTGCCTTGTCTTCCGTAGAGCCGTAGTAGTTTTTCAGTGCATAGAGGAACACATGCAGGAGCGTGACCGTTTCATTGCCTTCGTCATCTAGCACGATGTACTTGCCCAGGTCATAGTCCTCCAGCTTGATCTTCGCGACCTCACTCAGGCTGATCGGCACATAGGCCATGATCGTCCCGGCGTCGTCGTTGCCTTCGACGTACTTTTCGTCATCGCTGATGGAAAGATAGACTGTCCCCAGCGAGTCGCTGGCCGGTACGTCGCTCGCCTGCGCAAAAATCGGCAGGACGCCCAGGAGCATAGCGCAGCATAAAAGCACCGCAAGAATTCTCTTTTTCATTTGAACCTCCAATTTTAAATTTTTCACAGCCGGCCGGCCCCCTGCCGGACCGGCTGTAAAAGCACGAAGGAAAATGCCGCAGCGCTTACTTCAGAATATTGACCGCAAAGCGCTTCAGGATCGATGCCGCCTCGGCACGGGTGGCGTGATTCGTCGGGTTCAGGTTACCGCCGCTGCCGTAGAGCAGGTTGACCGCAACCGCCCAGCGCATATCCTCTCTGGCCCAGCTGCTGACCCGTGCGGCATCGCCGAATCCGGCGAGGTCCGCCCGGTCGCTGGTGTCGATCTGGCAGAAGGCTGCGTAGCGCCGCATCATGGCTGCCATCTGCTCCCGGGTGATCTTGCCGTCCGGGTCATACTTGCCGTTGCTGCCGTAGACCACGCCGTTGGCGCTGGCCCAGATGACCGCCTTTTCATAGTACGCACCGGCGGGGACATCCGAATACGGCGCCGTCCCACTGACCTCCGGCGAGCCTTCCATCCGGTAGAGCATCGCAACGAACATGGCCCGGGTCAGGTTCTGGTTCGGGCTGAAGAGCGTATCCGTCGTGCCGTACATCAAATGCTGCTCATAGACGTAGCGGACATTTTCCGTGTACCAGGCGTTTTCCGGGACATCGGTAAAGGGCAGTTCCGTCGGCGCCGGGGGATTCGGGTCCTGCTTGGGGGTGACCGTCAGCTGCAGCGTCACCGTCAGGTCAGCGACCTCCTGGCCCGCCTTGCCGTCCCGGTTCTGGTAGCCCAGGGGCAGCGTCAGCTCAAACTGCGTGTCATTCACCGTCAGCGCGTCCGTATTCCAGTCCAGCGCTGTGGTAATATCCCGCTTTGCGCCGTTTTCATATGTCGCCATGACCTGCAAGCCGGTGGCGTCAAAGGTCTCCCCTGCCTCGTAGGTCTGCTTTTTGGGCTGCTGGGTGATCTCCAGCGAGACGGGCTTGCTGCCGATGGCCATGAGATAGCCGGAGTCGTTTTTGAAGTAGATCGTACCGTCGGCATCCACGATGGGCGAGCAGATGCAGTACTGGGTGTGGTCCCCATACGGGGTGAACAGTGCCGGGGCCACCTGATGGGATTTGCCGTTGTAGACCTCCGTCACCGTCTCAGCCGGTTTCGTCTGGCCGGGCTTATCCTTCAGAATGCGCATCGTGCCCGGGGTGTAGTTTTCAATGAAGTAGACATAGACCGTCCCGTCACCCTCGTCGTAGGCCGTCGTCAAGACGCCGCTCGTCTGCGGGTTGCCCTCGGTCTCGACCCGGTAGGCGATCTCCCAGTTCGTCAGATCAATGACGACGATCGAATGGCCGCTATACGGGCCGTAGGCCTCCGTGCCGCCGCAGCCGATATAGGCGCGACCGTTGTAGATCGTCGGCGTGGAGCCGGAGCCGACGGTGCTCTCCAGGTTCAGGCTGCGCAGGGAGCTCTCGTCAATGATACCCGCCTCGCTGACCCGGACGCTGTAGAAATAGCCGCCCTTGGTATCAAAGTAGTAGTTGCCGCTCTGGGCATCGTAGGCGATGTTGCAGCGCACATCCCCGGCGTGGGGCAGCTGCAGGCTGGACAGGACCGCGCCCGTCCGGCGGTCCAGGCACAGCAGCGACGCGCGGCCCTTGCTGTTGCCATTCTCGCCGTCGTCAGAGCCGACGATGACATACTGATCCGTCACGCACGCGCCGGTCCAGTAGAAGCCGCCCTTGGCGGTATAGAGCCAGCTGGCCGCCTTCTCTTCCTTCGGGTTCGACGGGTCCTCATCCGTGGCGCTGAGGCAGACGAAGTTGCCGTCGAGGGTCTCGCTGCGCCAGAAGCCGGTGTAGACATAGCCGTCGTGATAGGCGATCGTGCAGTTCGGCTGGCCGCCCAGCGCGTCGCGATAGATCCAGACCGATTCCAGCGTCGCCGCGTTAAAGGCCTGGACCGTACCGTCGCTGAGGCCGACGAAGATCATGCCGCCGCCGTAGGTCGCGCTGTTGATGCACCAGTTGGAGCTGTGGTCCATCTCGCCGCTGGCCAGGACCTTGCCGCTGGTCTTATCCAGCTTGTAGAGCTTGTTGCCAGCATAGACATACAGCGCGTCGTTCACCAGGATCGGGCAGCCGCAGGCATCGCCGTACCAGCCAGTCCCGACTTGGTTCGCCCAGTAGAGGACGGTGTCCTCCGCTGTGATCGGGGTCTTGGCATCAATGATGCCGTTGTTATCGCTGGTGGGCCGGAGGCTGGGCCAGGCGGCAGGCAGATCCTGCAGCGTCGTATTGGCCGGGGCCTTTTCCAGGGCCACCTGGATCGTCGTATCCTGGGCGGGGGGCAGATAATTCGTCACGCTCTTGCCGCGGTAGCCGCTGCAAGTGACGTTATACGTATAGCTGTTGCCGGGGATCATCGTGAATTTCCCGTTCTCGGCATAGACGGGCTTGCCCGTCTTGTTGGCGATGACAAACGCCACAGCCTCTGCCGGGGTGACCTGGAATTGCACCTGCACCGGCTCGACCCGCTTGAGGTGCAGCGTATACGTCCCTGCCACGGTGTTGCTGTCCTGGTGCCGCACCTGGATGGCCACATCCTGCAGCCCGGCGTCGTTCCACGCCGGTGTCAGCGTAACGCTCTGCAGGCTGTCGTACCGCTTTTCGCCGATCATCGCGTAGTACCCGCCGCTGATGGGCGTGTCCGACGTCTCGTTCGGGAAGGCCGCCGCGAGGGTCAGCTCTTTCACGGAATCCAGGACCTGGAGCGTATATTCTTTTTGCGTCGCTGTGAAGCGGCTGACCTTGCCGTTTTCGTCCAGCAGGTCGATGTTTTCGCCGTTTGCCGCACAGGCCAGGCTCTGCAGCTGCAGCTGGCGGGCGATGGTGATCGCATAATCCTGATATTGCAGCAGCGTGTCCGAGACCTGCTTCTGCACCCGGACCGTCACCTGCTGGCTATAGCCGGAGCGGGCCAGGCAGTCGATCAGGAAGCTGGTCTTGCCGGTATCGCTGACGTCAAACTCGATCTTCTGCTCCTTTGCAACGCCGCATTTCTCCGGCGTCGACGATTGAGCCTGATAGAGGGCCGTCACCGTCTGCTGACTGACATCCGTTCTCGTCGCCTGGGCGTAGACAGACGCCAGGGTGTCCAGCGCCGTAGCGGTATAGCTGTGGCGCGATGCTTGGAACGCCGTATCCAGCGGCAGCGCCACGCGGCTGGTGAAGGGCGATCTGTTATAGAATGCCAGGCCGCTCAGCCCATCCGCCGTTTCGGGGACCGGGGCAGTGATCGTCTGGCCGTCCGCTGCCTGGAAAGTCAGGGACGCGTGATACCAGGTATCCTTCGTCGAAACGCACACGTAGGTATCGCCGGGGATGAGGCGGTATTTGCCGTCGGACTCCGACGCAATGACCGTGCCGCCCCGGTTGCGCAGCTCCGCATCCACGCCCGCAGGGACCTCCAGCGCCACAGTGACGGCGGAGACCCGTTCGATCTGGATCTGATACGTCCGGCTCTGGCCGCCGGTGTGGCTGACCTTAACCAGGACGTTGTTCTTCCCGCTTGAGAGGTTGACGGTGTCCGTCTGCTTGCCGTTGACCGTCACTGTCGTGCCGTCTGCCGTGTAAGCCTGGGCGTCGATCTTAACGCTTGCAGCTGTCGCGCGGCAGGTATAATTTGTCTCCGCCGGCTGGAAGGGCAGGTAGAGCGCGGTGCCGTCCTGCAGGATCTCCAGCTTTTTCAGGGTCGGGACACGGACAACCTCGACCGCCAGGGACTGGATCATCGTCTGCTCATTGTCCGTCTTTTCGTTCATGATATAGCGGGCCTCCAGCGTCAGGCTGCAGCCCGTCATGCCCTGGGTCAGAAGCTTGGAGAGCTTCGTGGAGAAGCTTTGCCAGCTACGATAGGTATCGGAGCAGTCGTTCCCTTCCAGATCGGTATAGCAGGCATAGAGCCGCGTGGCCTTCGCCGGGACGTCGCCCTGCTCGGCATAGAGATAGACCGTGTCCGTACTGGCAGTGTCGTCCACATACCAGGTGACGCGGCTGCCGTCGCGGCTGCTGGCATAGGGGTCTTTGTTCTCATTGAGGGCCGTGGCGCTCTTGAACCACTGGCCAGAGGGCAGCTGCGCCGTCACCGTTGCGTTCTGGGAGATTTTGATCTTCCCCTCCGTGCGGTTATTGGCCCCGTCGGAGATCACATAGTCATAGTTGCCCGCCACGACACGGACACTTCCCTGCCCCGTCGTGACATTGCCGCAGTCGTCCGTCATCGTGATGGCCGCCTTCGACACACTGGCCCCCGCCTGGGTGACCTGGAAATCCACCGTGTATTTCGGGCCATTGATGCGCGCCTCGTAGGCGTTCATCGCCGCCGTCAGCGCATCGCAGCAGGTGCGGGCCGTGTCGGCTTTGGCCGTGGGCAGCGCGTCCATGGCGTTGGCGTAGGCGTCCTTGGAGGCCGGGTCGTTCTGCAGGTTGTTCTGCGCCGTACGGAAGCGGCCCATGGCGCAGAGGAGATCGATCATCGCGTCGCTGTAGACATCGTTGACGCAGAAGAACATAGCCGTGATCTCGGAAGCCGGTTTTGTCAAATCGTAACCGCCGCCGTCATAATAGCGCAGGTACATCGCGCTGACGCCGTCGATGGCGACAATGCTGCCGTCCTCGATCCGCTCCAGCTCGTGCCCGGAAGCGGCGATCGCCTCCTCCACGGTCTGCCCGGCGGTGTAAGAGATCACCTCCGGCTCGACGATGACACGGTTGGCCGTCATCACGCAGAAGTAGAAGCTGCCGCCCCCCTGGGCCGCCTGGACCCGGGGCATGACGCTCAGCAACAGGCAGAGGCAAAGCAGCGCCGCTACTCCGCGTTTCAAAAATTTACTCATTGGAACTCCTCCTTGCTCAGTACAGGCACTTGATCCAGTGATAATACCACCGCTGCAGCCGCTTCCAGCTGCTCTGGCAATGGGCCAGCACCTGGGCGGCGTACGCGTCCATCCATTGGCGCTGCGCCGGGTCCATCGTATGCTGACTGTACAGGGCCTCCAGCTGCAGCTGCCGCGCCGCCGCGTAATCAAGTCCAGCGGCGGTCAGAGTCTCCGGGGTCGCCCCGGCGTAGCCCATCAGCCAGGCCGCGTAGGCAAAGCGCAGGGCAATGGCCGATTTATCCTCCGCCGCGGCGATCTCCGCCAGGCGGCGGCGCAAGCGCATCCGGCGCGCCACCAGCAGCGCCGCCAGCACCAGCAGCAAGCAGCCCAGCGCCGCCAGCAGCCACCAGACGCGGAAGACCGGCACAGCGCGGTTTTCATCCGTGGGGTTCTCCTCCGGCGTCTCCTCCGGCTGATGCTGCGGGGGCATATAGGTCCGGCCACCGCCGCCCAGGCCCTCGCCTTCCAGCTCTTCCTGGTCGACATAGCCCGGCGTCACCTCAAAGGGCAGCCAGCCAACGCCCGCCAGATAGTACTCCGTCCAGGCGTGGGACTTGGCTTCCGTAAACGTGACCGTCTGACCGGCAGCATACGTCGCCGCCTCGTCGCCGGATACGTAATATCCCTCGCAGTAGCGGGCGGGGATGCCGTAGTAACGCAGCATCATCGTCGCAATCGTCGCATAATGGACACTGTAGCCATAAGGGCTCTCCTGCAGGGTGTAGAGAATGAAATCCGTATCGCCGTTCTCCGTCTGCTGCCCCGGCTGGTAGGTCATATTCGAATCCAAATAGGTCAGGATCGTATCCTTGATCTGGCTCAGCGTCATGCCGCCAGATGCGCTGCCCAGCTCCTGGGCCAGCAGCGACCGCACCTCGTCGGGGATCTCCAGATCGTTGGCCTCGGCGTAGTCCCGGTATGCCGCTTCGCTGACCTGATAGCGCTTTAGCGCCGTAGACTCCGCGGCGTCGGCCAGGTCATTTTGCAGCGTGAACCATTCGGGGATGCTCCCGGGGTAATAGTAGGCCGTGTAAGTATCGTTCTTTGCAAGAACAGCGCTGTCGCCGATCTGGCGGTCATCCGCCAGGGCGGCAGTGTCCGCCGCGTAGGGCAGAAAATATTGCTTTTTACAGGCTGAAAGATTTTTGATCGTGATCTTGGCCGAAGCCGTCTCCTCCAGCGCCTGATAAGCCGCCGCCAGGACGCTTTGGCCGTAGAAATTGCTCTGGTGCAGCCAGTAGAAGAGGTCGGCGCTATCCGCCCGGGTCTCCGCCGGCAGGTCCTGCCAGCTCTGCCCGGTATAGGTCTGTCCGACAAAGCCGCGGAGGTAGAGCTTCTGCGGCTCGTCCATCGTGACCTCCAGCGCCGCCGTGTCATCCGGCTCCCAGGCGGGCAGGTTATGCAGCTGCCCTTCAGGCATCGCATTGGAGGCGGTGTCATACCGGACCGCATGGGCCCAGTTTCCCAGCCTCTGCCGCCACTGGCTGCTGGTGTTTTCCAGCGCGTTGCCGCAGGCCAGGGCCAGCAGCAGCGCCGCCAGGCACGCAGCCAGGCAGGCCGCCAGCTGCAGCGCCAGCGTCTTACCGTTGGCGCTAGCGCCCCGGCGCACACAGTGCACCAGCTGCAGGCCGCAGCCGCCAGCCAGCAGGAGCAGCCCCACGCCGACGGGCAAAAGCCCCGCCGCACAGGCCGCCAACGGCAGCAGTGCTAGCAGCAGCGGCCAGCGCTTTGCTCCGGCCGAAGCCCAGGCACTTAGCCCCGCCACCGGCGGCAGCAGGACCAGCAGCAGCGGCCAAATTTGGCCCGCCGCCCCGCCGGTATACGTCAGATAGACCCGGCTCCGGCGCCCTTCGTACCAATAGAGCACCTGGTTTGCTGCCGCAGCCAGCGACTGGCGCAGCGGCGACAAAAGCGCCACGCCCAGCACCACGGCCAAAAGCAGGCAGCCCGGCAGGCACCACGCCCGCCAGCGCCCGCACTGCAGCAAGACAGCCGCCGCACTACAAGCCACGGCAATACCGATCGGCAGGAGGACCGGCGCTGCAAACAGCGCCGCCAGCACCAGCGCGCAGCCCAGGCTCATCAGCAATGTGATGAGGGAAATAGCAATCCGATCCGCCCCGGTCAGCCGCCCGGCATCCGGCGCGGCAACGTTCAGGGTCAGATTGGAAGATTTGGTTTTTTTCATGCGTCAAGCTCCAAATCCTGCAATTGCTGCAGGTAATTTTCCGGCGTAAAGGCGATCACGCGGCAGCCACCCACCTGGGCCGCCTCGCCACAGCACAGCACCGTGAGCTCGCTGCCTGCAAAGCAGGCAAGCTCCGCCTCGCTCGGGCAAGCCGCCGTGAAATACAGCACCTTGCTGTACGGCTGCGCCATGTCGTCCAGATAGCTGAGGGCGCTGCCCGCGGCATCCCGGCAGCCGGATTTCAGCAGCCGCGGCATCGTCTGCAGCAGCGCGTCCTCAGAATCCACCGGCGTCTGCAGAATGGTCTCGCCGTCGTTCCAGGCCAGCGTATAGGCAAAGCCCTGCTCACTGGCCGCCCGGGAGATGCCACACACGCACTCGGCCATGGCGTTCATCTCCGCCGCCTCTGCCACCCGGGCCGTCTTATCCCAGAACAGCAGCAGCGACCGGGAGACCGGGAAGGACGGGTCGCGGACGATCGTCTTATCTAATTTGGAAGAGAGCTTCCAATGAATTTGCTTGATGGAATCCCCGGGGACATACTCCCGCAGCTGCAGCGTCTGGGTGTGATCCGAACCCTTCCGTCCCTCCAGCCACGCCTCGCCGTCGTCCGGCGTCAGCGCGGGATAGGTCATAAGGAGGTTCACCGCCGGAAGCTCCGGCAGCGCTGTCAGCTTCGCGTCCACGCGCAAGGGCGCGCGCCAGCGGATGCAGCCGGTCAGATCGCTGACCTGGACCCGCTCCGTGCGCAGTTTGATGTAGCCGCAGTACTGCGACGAAAATTCCAGCGCCGTCTCCGCCGCCCCGTGGACGCCGGGATGCAGCGCCACCGGAACGTCCGCGGTCTCACCCGTCAGCCGATTCTCCAGCCGGACCCGGCAGATCACCTGCCCCACCGGCAGCCATGTCGGGTTTTCGACCCGCAAGGTGCCCATCAACGGCGCGCCGCGGGTCCCCAGCGGGGGAAAATGCAGCTGCAGCCGGAGCTTTTTCCGGGCAAAGAGCGCCGCCAGCGCCCCCAGCAGCGGCAGCACCGTCAGCGCGGCAAACAGCGCCAGTGCCGCGGGCGTTCCCGTCCACAGTGCCAGCAGCGCCGCCAGCAGCCAAACGGCCACCCACGCGACCCGGGGCAGAAAAAGCCGCCCGTTCATCGTGCGGAGAAGTGGGGCGTATCCGGCCGGGCCGTCTGGTCCAGGATCTCGCCCAGGATCTGCTCGGCGGAGATCTCATGCAGCCGCGCCTTGGCGTCGAGCATCAGACGGTGCGCACAGACATCGGGGAATACCGCCGCCACATCATCCGGCGTGACATAGTCCCGGCCCTCCAGGAAGGCCGTCGCCTTTGCTGCCCGGCACATGGCCAGCGCGCCGCGGGGGCTGACGCCCAGCCGCACCAGCTCCTGGTGCCGCGTGGCCTCGACCAGCTCCGCCGTATAGGCATAGACTTCATCGGCCATATGGACCTGTTCCGCCGCCTGGATGAGGGACTTGAGCTTTTCGATATCCGTCACCGGCTCGACGCTGTCCAGCGGGTTGGCGTGGTGGCGGTCCTGCATAATCGCAATCTGGCTCTTGAGATCGGGATAGCCCATGTGTAGCCGGATCAGGAAGCGGTCCAGCTGGGAATTGGGCAGCGACTGGGTCCCGGCGGAGCCCACCGGGTTCTGCGTCGCCAGGACGATAAACGGCACCGGCAGCGGCCGGGTCAGGCCGTCGACCGTCACCTGCCGTTCTTCCATCGCCTCCAGCAGCGCCGACTGGGTTTTGCTGGAGGTCCGGTTGATCTCATCTGCCAGCAGCAGGTTCGTCATGACTGCACCGGCCTTATACTGCAGGCTCGCCGTCTCGCGATCGTAGACGGAGAAGCCGATGATATCCGAAGGCAGCGTATCCGACGTGAACTGGACACGCTTTGTATCC
>CAUBQU010000032.1 GCA_958438185.1 uncultured Oscillospiraceae bacterium | reverse complement strand
GAGTTTTTATGATGCAAACGATCCCCCAAAAAGGTCTGACGGTAAAGGACCTTGTTACAACCGGCATTTTCTCCGCCCTCTTTCTGGTGTTCGCGTTGGTCGGCGGCATTTTCTTCGCGCCGAACCCGGTGCTGACCTTCTATATGCCCGTGGGCAGCGCGCTGCTCTGCGGGCCGGTGTATCTGCTGCTGCTCGCTAAAGTGCAAAAGCGCTGGGCCGTGACGATCCTCGGCGCAATCCTCTGCATCGTCTGGTTTGTGACGGGGATGCACTGGGCGATGGCGCTGGGCTATCTCGTCATGGGCATCATTGCCGACCTCGTCGCTGGCGCGGGGCAGTATAAGAGCAAAAAGGTCAATTCGATCTCCTATCTTCTGATCTGCCTAGGCGGTACGGCGTCTTATCTCGTATTCTTCGCCGATCCGGACGGATGGGCCAAGACCATGCTGGGAAACGGCACGGAGCAATCGTATATCGACACCATGCGCGTGACCGGGACGACCTGGATCCTGCTTCTGATGCTGGCGGGCACCCTGCTTGCCGCCGCCATCAGTGCGTTTGCCGGCTGCAAAATGCTCCGCAAGCAGTTTGAAAAGGCCGGTATCACGAAATGACACCGCTGCGCCTGGACCCGCGGACCAAGCTTGCGCTCCTGCTGCTTTGCGTTTTGAGCGCCATGTTCGCGCCGAACCTGTCTGTTCCACTGGCACTGGTGGCGCTCATCGGTCTGCTGGCCGCACTGAGCGGGAAGGGGCGGTACGCGCTGCGCGGGGTGCTTGCCTATGTGCTGATCTGCGCGTTTACCGTCTGGAGCATGCGCGTCATGACCGGCGCCTGGCGGACGATGTTTGTGGCGTTCCTTGGCCTGGTGCATAAGGTCTACGCCTGCGGGATGCTGGCGGGGCTGGTGATCGCCACGACCAAGGTCGGGGAGTTTCTCTCGGCCATGGCGCGGCTGCGTGTGCCCAAAAAGCTGACGATCCCCATTGCCGTCATGCTCCGCTATCTGCCGACGATCCGGGAGGACTGGCATTTTATCCAGGACGCCATGCGGCTGCGGGATGTATCGCCGACCCTGCTTGGCTTTCTGAAAGCCCCGGCCATGACGGTGAACTGCATCTATGTGCCCCTGCTGACGGCGGCGAGCAAGGCGGCCGATGAGCTGTCTGTCGCGTCTGTCACCCGGGGGATTGAAAACCCGAAGCCCCGTACCTGCCTGGTGAAGATCCAGATGCAGGCGGCGGATTGGGGGATTCTGGCGTTGTTTGCGGCATTTTTTGCCGCAGAGCTTGTTTGGAAGGCGGTGGGCGGATGATCGAGTTTCAGAATGTGTCGTTTGCGTATGCGGGCAGCCCGGCGGGTGGTTTGCGGCATATCGACCTCACCATTCCGGACGGGCAGTGCGTCCTGCTCTGCGGCCGGAGCGGCTGCGGCAAGACGACGCTGACGCGGCTTGTCAATGGCTTGATCCCGCAGTTTTTCGCGGGGGCGCTGGAGGGCCGTGTGCTGCTGGATGGCGAAGACCTTGCCGCGCTGCCCATGTATCGCATCGCGGAAAAGGTCGGCAGTGTGTTCCAGAATCCCCGGACGCAGTTTTTTAATGTGGATACCGACAGCGAGATCGCCTTCGGCATGGAGAATGCCGCGGTCCCGCAGACGCAGTTGGGCCGCCGCGTGGCGGAGACCGCCGCGGCGCTGCAGATCGAGCCGCTGCTTGGGCGCAATATCTTTGCCCTCTCCGGCGGGGAGAAGCAGAAGATCGCCTTCGCGTCAAGCTACGCCATGGGGCCAGCGGTGTTCCTGCTGGATGAGCCGTCCTCTAATCTGGACCAGGCGGCCATTGATGCGCTGCGGGAGCAGCTGCAGCGTATCAAGGCGCAGGGAAAGACGGTCCTGATCGCAGAGCATCGGCTCTATTATCTGATGGATGTGGCCGACCGCATTTTGTATTTGGAGAACGGCGCGATCGCGGGTGATCTTACCCCGGCCCAATTCCGCGCCTTGGCCACTGCGGCGCGGCAGCAAATGGGGCTGCGGGCGGTGACGCTTGCCGACGAGCGCCCGGCCTGCGTCGCTGCACCTGCGGCAGCGCCGGTGCTGGAGCTGCAGGGGGTGACGCTGGCGTATCAGAAGCGGACCGTCCTGCAAGACATTTCTCTGCAAGCCGCCCCCGGCGAGGTCATCGCCGTCGTCGGGCAGAATGGCGCGGGGAAGACGACATTCTCCCGCGCACTCTGCGGGCTGCACAAGGCGGCGTCCGGCGTCTATCTCTGGAACGGGAAGCCGCAGACGCCGCAGGCGCGTCGGAAAATGGCCTATCTCGTCATGCAGGATGTCAACTACCAGCTCTTTGCCGAGAGCGTGGCAGCAGAGTGTACCTTTGGAATCAAGCGCCCAGACACGGCGCTGGCGGAAAAGACGCTGGAGGACCTGGGCCTTGCGCTCCTCCGGGCGCGCCACCCCAACACCCTCTCCGGAGGGCAGAAGCAGCGGCTGGCGGCCGCAGCCTCCATCGTCAGCGGCAAGGCGCTGCTGGTCTTGGATGAGCCGACCAGCGGGCTGGACTATGACAGTATGGTCCGCCTTTCCGCCCTCATCCGGCAGCTTGCCGGGATGGGGAAGATCATTTTTGTTGTGACCCACGACTATGAATTCGTCTGCCGCACCTGCGGGCGGGTGCTGCAGTTTGCGCGCGGTGGGCTCCAGGCAGATTTTTCCGTGACGGAAGCAGCCCTGCGGAAATGCAAAGATATTTTCCAGGTGAGGTGAGCGCTGTGAAAAAAGAGAAAGGGACGCTCGGCTGGGTCTTTACCTTTGCCGGGCAGAAAAAATCGGGTTATCTTGCAAGCGTGTGCTTTGCCGTCATCGGCGCGGCGTTTCAGATCCTGCCGTATTTTGTGATGGCACGGGTCATCGGCAAGCTGCTGGCGGGGGACCGGGCGCTTGCCGGGTATTTGCTGGATTGCGCCCTGATGGCGGCGTTCTGGGGCGTGCGGGTGCTCTGTCATGCACTTTCCACGGCGCAGTCGCATCAGGCGACCTTCGCGGTGCTGGGCAATATCCGCAAGCAGTGCCTGGCCAAGCTTGTCCGGATGCCCCTGGGCGATGTGCAGACCAAGGGGTCTGGAGAACTGAAAAATATCCTGGTCGAGCGGGTGGACAGCATTGAACCGACGCTGGCGCATGTCCTGCCGGAGATGAGCAGCAATGCCGTTGTCGTCCTGGCGACGTTTGGCTATCTACTGGCGCTTGACTGGCGGATGGCGCTGGCTTCGCTGCTCACGTTCCCACTGGGCATGGTCTTCTTCGGACTGATGATGGCGGGGTACAAGAAAAATTACGAGCGCACCGTGGCGGCGACGAATACCCTCAACGATACGGCGGTGGAGTACATCGGCGGGATCGAGGTCATCAAGGTCTTCGGCAAGGCGAAAAGCAGTTACGAAAAATTTGTGACTGCCGCCAAGCAATGCGCCCAGAGTTACATCGACTGGATGAACAAGAGCAATTTCTATTTCACCTTTGCCATGAATATTATGCCCGCGACGCTCCTGGCCGTGCTGCCCATCGGCGGGTGGCTTTTGAAAAGCGGGAGCTTAGCGCCGGATACATTTCTCCTCGTCGTCCTCGTCTCCATGGGGCTCATCACGCCGATTCTCGGCTGCATGAAGTTTACCGACGATCTGGCCAGGGTCGGCACCATTGTCTCACAGGTGACGGAGATCCTGACTGCCCCAGAGCTGCCGCGCCCGGAGACGGACGCCCAGACACCTGCCAACAGCACCGTGACGCTGCGGGGTGTGCATTTTGGTTACCGGGATGCGGAGGTCCTCCACGGGATCGACCTGACCTTCCGGGAAGGCACGGTGAACGCCCTGGTGGGGCCGTCCGGCAGCGGGAAATCGACCATTGCAAAGCTGATCGCCTCGTTCTGGGATGTGGACCGCGGCAGCATTTGCGTCGGGGGCGTGGATATCCGCGCGCTCTGCCCCCGGCATTCTCACCGGCTTGTCGCCTATGTGTCGCAGGAGAATTTCCTGTTTTCCGGGACGGTGCGGGAGAATATCCGCATAGGCAAGCCGGACGCGACGGATGCCGAGGTCGAGCAGGCCGCCCGTGACTGCGGCTGTTATGACTTTATCCAAGGCCTGGAAAACGGCTTTGAGACCGAGGTCGGCAGTGGCGGCGGGCATCTTTCCGGGGGCGAACGGCAGCGCATTTGCATCGCCCGGGCGATGCTGAAAAATGCCCCCATCGTCATTCTGGACGAGGCCACGGCCTACACCGACCCGGAGAACGAAGCCCTTCTGCAGGAGAGCATCGCGCGGCTCGTGCGGGGCAGGACGCTGCTCGTCATCGCCCACCGGCTTTCCACCATTGTGGATGCCGACCTGATCGTCGTGGTCAACGATGGCCGCGTCGAGGCGGCGGGAACGCAGGCAGAACTGCTGCAGACTTGCCCGCTGTACCAGCGGCTTTGGTGCGCGCATGTCGCGTCCCGCGATGGCGTGGAAGGAGGTGGGGAGCTTGCTTGAAATTTTGAGAAAATTTTTCCGGTTTTGTGATGCGCGGGAGCGGGGAGAATTTTACCGGTCCATTGTCCTCGGTGTTCTGGCGGCGCTGTGCGCGGCGCTTAAGATCCCGGCCATCGGCGTTCTGCTGCAGGCGATCCTATCCGGGGGCGTGACGGTGCAGGCGATTTTGCCTTCCCTTGCGCTCATGCTGAGCTCTGTCCTCGGCGCGTCTCTGCTCAAATACCGGGCCACGGCCTTGCAGACAGACGCCGGTTACCGCACGACCGCCCAGAAGCGGGTGCAGATCGCCGAGCATCTGCGCTATCTGCCCATGGGCTATTTCAATGAAAACAGCCTGGGGGCCATCACATCCGTCACGACGAACACGATGGATAACCTCTCCGGTGTGTCCACCCGCGTCGTCATGCTCGTCACCGAGGGCCTGTTCTCCACGGCGGTCATGACGCTGGCGGTGTTTGCCTTTGACTGGCGCGTGGGGCTGCTGCTCCTTGCGGGTCTGCTGGGCTACGGCCTAATCAATCGCGCGCTGCAGCGCAGGTCAGAAAAAACGACGCGCCGGAAGCTGGCTGGTGATACGGCGGTGGTCGAGCAGGTGCTGGAGTTTATCCAGGGGATCGCCGAGGTGAAGTCCTATGGCCTGGCAGGGGAGTACCACCGCAGGCTGGAAGACGCCATTGGAGAAAATGTAGAGGCCAATACGCAGATGGAGCTGAAGCTCCTGCCGCTGATGCTGGCACAGAACGCCGCCAGCAAGCTGATGGACGTGGGCGTGGTCGCCCTGTCCCTTGTGCTCTATACCAGCGGGCATATGGCGCTGTTCAACTGCGTCATGCTCTCAATCTGCGCCTTCCTGCTCACCGAGGGGCTGGAGCAGGCAGGCACACAATCGAGTTTGCTGCGGGTCGTCGAGACCTGCGTCGATCAGGCAAATCAAATTTTGGACCTGCCCACGATGGAGATCTCCGGCGCGGCGTTGGAGCCGGAGCGCTGCGACCTTCGGGCAGAGCACCTGCGATTCTCCTACGGCGAAAAGCCGGTGATCCGCGATCTCTCGCTGGAGATCCCCGAACGGACGACGGCCGCCATCATCGGCCCCTCCGGCAGCGGCAAGACGACGCTTTGCCATCTACTCTCCCGCTTTTGGGATGTGGACAGTGGGCGCGTGACGCTGGGCGGGCACGATGTGCGGGCATACGATATGGACAGCCTGATGCAGAATTTCAGCTTTGTGTTCCAGAATGTCTATCTGTTCCATGATACCGTTGCCAATAACATTCGCTTCGGCCAGCCGGACGCGCCGATGGAAGCCGTGCTCGCGGCTGCGAAACAGGCCCGCTGCCACGATTTTATCCAGAAGCTCCCGCAGGGCTATGAAACTGTCCTCGGTGAGGCGGGCGGCACGCTCTCCGGCGGCGAGCGCCAGCGGCTCTCCATCGCCCGGGCCATCCTGAAGGACGCGCCGATCATCATTCTGGACGAAGCCACGGCCAATGTCGACCCGGAAAACGAGGAGGCGCTGATGGCAGCCATCGAAGCGCTGACGCGGGAAAAGACTGTCATCCTGATCGCCCACCGGCTCAAAACCGTCCGCCATGCCGACCAGATCTTCGTGGTAGACAAAAGCCAGATCGTCCAGCGCGGCACCCACGACGCGCTCATGACCCAAGACGGCATCTACCACCAGTTTATCAGCAACCGCCAGCAGGTGGTCAGCTGGAAACTAAAATCCTGATCGCACCAAAGCGCCCGCTGCGAAATAATCCGCAGCGGGCGTTATTTATTGGATTTTGCGGCCTGCTTTGTCAAAAATAGACAAAATGCCGTGCGGAATTTCTGTAAGTGTTTTTTAAAAAACAGTTGCTGGACGGGATTTTTTATAATAAAAACGCGATATTCTTTTAAAAGATATACGGAGAAACTTGATAGGAGCCTGGGCAGTGCTTGGCTGCGTGCTATCGGCCGTGGTGGCCAGCGGCAGGGGAGCGGGGGCGCTGTATGCCTGGGATCGTGAGGAATTTTGATGAAACAATATGCGATTGGAATTGATATCGGCTCGACCTGCGCGAAGGCCGTCGTGCTGGAGCCGTCCGGGGCGATTGCGCGGCGGCTCGTCCTGCCGACGGGCTGGAGCAGCGCCGATACGGCCCAGCAGATCGAAGGGCAGCTTGCTGGCCTTCTCCCGCAGGCCAGCGTCGCGGCGACGGGCTATGGCCGCATTTGCGTGCCCTACGCGGACCGGCAGATCACAGAGATCACCTGTCACGCCCGCGGTGCATGCGCGCTCTATGGGGAAAAAACGCTGACCGTCATTGACATTGGCGGCCAGGACACGAAGATCATCCAGGTGGTCAATGGCCGCGTTGCAGATTTTTTGATGAACGACAAATGCTCCGCGGGGACGGGCCGCTTTCTGGATGTTATGGCCAGTACCCTGGGCCTTGCACCGACGCAGCTCTATACGCTGGCCGCCCACAGCGGCGGGGTACATATCAGCTCCATGTGCACGGTTTTTGCCGAGTCTGAGGTCATCAGTCTCATTGGGCGCGGCGAGGCGAAGGAGAATATTGCCTATGCAGTCGTCGACTCCATCGTGACCAAGGTCGCCGCCCAGGCGGCGCGCTTGCTGCCGCCCAGCGGCCCGGTCTGCCTGACCGGCGGGCTCTGCGAGGCGCAGGTCCTGGTGGATGCGCTGGCCGCTGCGCTGAAGCGCCCGGTCCTGACTTGCCCGGACGGGCGCTACGCCGGGGCCTTGGGCGCGGCGCTCCTAGCGGGAGGGCGGACAGAATGATCTATCTGGATAATGCAGCGACGACACTGAAAAAACCGCCGGAGGTCGCAGAAGCGGTCAAGACGGCGATCCTGACCGCCGGAAACGCCGCCCGCGGGACCCACAGCGTCTCGATTTCCGCCGCGCAGACGGTGTTTATGACGAGGCAGAACCTGGCAAAGCTCTTTTCCTGCCCGCGGGCAGACCATGTCGTCTTTACTGCCAACGCCACCCAGGCGCTGAATACTGCCCTCTATGGCCTTCTCTCGCCGGGCGACCATGTGATTTCCACAGATCTGGAGCATAACTCTGTCCTGCGGCCGCTGTATGATCTGCAGGAGCGGGGCGTCATGGTCGATTTCGTCCCGGCAGACCGGCAGGGGAATCTTTACTACGAAGAGTTTGCATCATTGTTCCGAAGCAATACGAAGGCTGTCGTCTGCACCCACGCGTCCAATCTGACGGGGAACCTGCTGGATCTTACGCGCATCGGCCGCATGGCGCGGGCGCACGGCGCACTTTTGATCGTCGACGCGTCCCAGACGGCGGGGTCGATTCCCATCGATATGCAGAAAATGAGCATCGACGTCCTCTGCTTCACCGGCCACAAGGGGCTGATGGGCCCGCAGGGGACGGGGGGCCTTTGCATCCGGCCTGGCGTGGAGATTTATTCGCTGCTGCGCGGCGGGACGGGCGTGCATTCTTATGATAAGGGCCAGCCGCGGGCCTATCCCACGCGGCTGGAGGCTGGGACGCTGAACAGCCACGGGATCGCCGGGCTGGGCGCGGCGCTGGATTTTATCCTGGCGCAGGGGCCAGCGGCCATCGGCGCGCGAGAGCAGTCTTTGATGCGCCGGTTTGTGACTGCCGTGCGCGAGATCCCCGGCGTCACGATCTACGGCGATTTTTCGTCACAAGAGCGCGCCGCCATCGTCGCCTTGAATATTGGCGCTTACGATTCTGCCGAGGTATCAGACGTGCTGTTCACGTCGTACGACATTGCGACCAGGCCCGGCGCGCACTGCGCCCCGCGAATGCATGAGGCCCTTGGGACGACGGCGCAGGGCGCGGTACGCTTCAGCTTTTCGTATTTCAACACAGAAGCGGAAATTGACGCCGCCATCCGCGCCGTGCAGGCGCTGGCGGTGAAAACTTAATAGAATTTTATATAGAAATGGAGAAGTATTATGTCCGATTATGTTCAGATGTGGAACGATCTCGGGATGGACCTGGAGAGCCACGATACCCTCTGTCAGGTGCTGCCGACCGCGGTGGAAGATGTCTTCCTGTCGCAGTAGAATCGCCCGAAGGCGATGGATTTTTGGGATCTCGTGATCTCCGAGGTCCACGGCATCCGCCCGGCGGAGTTGATCGAGGAGCAGAAGAAGGGCCGCAAGGTGTTCGGCACGTTCTGCGTCTATGTCCCGGACGAGATCATCCTGGCGGCAAACGGCATCGTGACCGGCCTGTGCGGCGGCTCGCAGTTCTGGGTGCCGGGCGGCGAGGCGGTCCTGCCAAAGAGCACATGTCCCCTCATCAAGGCGTCTGTCGGTGCGCGGCTCGGCCGGACCTGTCCGTTCTTCCGCATTGCGGATATGTACGTCGGCGAGACGACCTGCGACGGCAAAAGAAGGCCTATGAGATCCTCGGCGAGGACGTGCCCATGTACGTGATGGACGTGCCGCAGATGAAGCGCCCGGAGGATATCCTCAAGTGGAAGCAGGAGATCGCCGCGTTTGCAAAGCGCGTCGAGGACTTTACCGGCAATCAGATCACCCCGAAAAAGCTGGGAGAGGCCATTCAACTTGCCAATGAGAAGCGTAAGGCGCTGCAGCGGGTCTATGACTGCCGCAAGTCCGAATACTTGCCGATCTCCGGCCGCGACGCGCTCCTCATGATGCAGATCTCGTTCTTCGACGACCCCGCCCGCTGCGCCCAGATGTGCAACCGGCTGGCCGACGAGCTGGAACAGCGCATCCGCGACCATGTGCGCTTCGTTCCCGCGGGCACGAAGCGCATTCTCGTCACCGGCACGCCGATGGCTGTGCCCAACTGGAAGCTGCACAATTTCATCGAGACCAGCGGCGCCGCCGTCGTCTGCGAGGAGATGTGCACCGGGACGCGGTATTTCGAGAACCTGGTCGACGAGAGCAAGACGACGCTTGATGAGCAGTTTATGGCGCTTTCCGAGCGGTACATGAAGACGAACTGCACCTGCTTCACGCCGAACACGGGCCGCATCGACGATATTCTGCGCATGGATGAGGAATACAAGGTCGACGGCGTCATCGACTGCAGCTTGAAATTCTGCTGCCGGTACGACACGGAGAAATACCAGGTCTCCCGCGCGCTCAAGAATGCCGGTGTGCCGGTCC
>CAUBQU010000031.1 GCA_958438185.1 uncultured Oscillospiraceae bacterium | reverse complement strand
ACCCAGGACCCAGCCAGCGCGGAGAAATTCACGACGCTGGTCGACAGCGCAGCCGTCTATGTCAACGCCTCCACCCGCTTTACCGACGGCGGCGAGTTCGGCCTCGGCTGCGAGATGGGCATCTCCACCCAGAAGCTCCACGCCCGAGGCCCCATGGGCCTGGAGGAGCTGACGACTTATAAATATATTGTCCGCGGCAGCGGGCAGATTCGCTGAAGGAGCAGCTTATGAAATTTGGATTTATCGGGACGGGCAATATGGCCGGGGCCCTGGTCCGGGCGCTGGCAAAGCAGGAGCGCAGCATTGCCTTGGCAAACCGCACCCCGGCCAAGGCTGAGGCGCTGGCGGCGGAAGTCGGCGGTAGCGTTCAGAACAATGAGGAAGTGGCGGCCCAGTGCCAGTATATTTTCCTGGGCGTCAAGCCGAATCTCCTGGAAAGCGTTCTTGCGCCCCTGGCGCCGGTTCTTCAGACAAGGCCGCAGGATTTCGTCCTTGTCTCCATGGCAAGCGGCGTGACGATCGCGGAAGTACAGGCCATGGCGGGCGGGGCTTACCCCGTTATCCGCATCATGCCCAATACCCCGGCCGCCGTCGGCGCGGGGATGATTCTCTACTGCTGCAGCGGCAATGTCACAGCGGCGCAGCGGGACGAGTTTTTGGCCGCGATGCACCATGCCGGGGCCTTTGACTGCCTGGAGGAGCGGCTGATGGACGCCGGGAGCGCCGTCTCCGGCTGCGGTCCTGCGTTCGTCTATCTGTTTTTGGAAGCGATGGCCGACGGTGGCGTCGCCTGCGGCCTGCCCCGGGGCAAGGCGCAGCAGTACGCGGCCCAGACCGTCCTCGGTGCAGCGCAGCTGCTGCAGAAGACGGGCCAGCACCCCGGCGCGTTAAAAGACGCCGTCTGCAGCCCCGGTGGCAGCACCATTGCCGGGGTCCACGCGCTGGAGCGCGCCGCATTCCGCAGCGCCGTCATGGACGCCGTCCAGGCCGCATTTGAAAAGACAAAGCAGCTAAAATAAAATCCTCCCGGGGCCGGGCCGCGTCCACGCGCCCGCCCCCCGGAAATTTCCTCCAAAAAAGCAGTAAAAAACATTTGACAAATCCCGCTTCCAATGCTATACTGTGCAAGATAACTAAGCCGATCGAACCGCAGCCTTGGCTGTACGCCCTGTCTTTTCTGCAGGGCTTTCATTTTGAGGAGGGTTTCCCTTGCGCGATTTACTGAGAGAACTGAACGTCTACGAAGACGGCAAGATCAAACGTAAGGCAGTCTCTTTTTCCGGCGGCAGTATCCGTGTTTCTAACGGCGCGGGCGCTGCTGAAGAATTGCATCATTGTTATTTATTTCCTGGCTTTGCTGATGTGCATGTCCATCTGCGGGAGCCAGGTTTTTCTTATAAAGAGACGATCGCCTCCGGCACCCGGGCCGCGGCCCACGGCGGGTATACCGACGTCGGCGCGATGCCAAATCTGGACCCGGTACCGGATACGCTGGCGCATCTGCAGCCGCAGCTTGATGCCATCGACCGCAGCGCCGTGTGCCATGTTCACCCCTACGGGGCCATCACCATGGGCGAGCAGGGCAAGCAGCTTGCTGCGCTTTCCGAGCTTGCGCCCCATGTCCTGGCCTTTTCGGACGACGGCCGGGGCGTGCAGGACCGGGCGATGATGCGGGAGGCGATGCTGCGGGCCAAGGATCTGGGCAAGCTCATCGCCGCTCACTGCGAGGACAACAGCCTGCTCCACGGCGGCTATATTCACGACGGCGCTTACGCCAAGGCCCATGGGCACAAGGGCATTTGCAGCCAGAGCGAATGGGGCCCCATCGCCCGGGACCTGGAGCTTGCCACCGAGACGGGCTGCGGCTACCATGTCTGCCATATCTCCTGCCGCGAGAGCGTCGAGCTCATCCGCCAGGCCAAGGCCAGCGGCGTCGATGTCACCTGCGAGACCGCGCCCCACTACCTGGTCCTGGACGAGACGATGCTCCAGGAGGACGGGCGCTTCAAAATGAACCCACCCCTGCGCAGCCCCGACGACCGGGCGGCCCTACTTGCCGGCCTGCGCGACGGGACGATCGACATGATCGCGACGGACCACGCGCCCCACAGCGCCCAGGAAAAATCCGGCGGCCTTGCCGGGAGCCTGAACGGCATCGTCGGGCTGGAGACGGCCTTCCCCGTTCTCTACACAAAGCTGGTCCAGCCCGGCATCCTGCCCCTGGCGCAGCTGGTGGCTCTGCTGACCGACAAGCCCCGGCAGCGCTTCGGCCTGGTGCAGAACGCGCAGGACTGGACTGTCTTCGACCTCTCCCAGGCCTGGACCATCGACCCGGCGGACTTCTGCTCCCAGGGCCGCAGCACGCCCTTTGCCGGTTGGCGCGTCTACGGCAAGTGCCTGCGCACCACCGTCGGCGGCCGCGCCGCCTGGGAAGACCCGGCCTGGCAGCAGCTGTCAGGCACGCAAGATGATAAGGAGGAAGCGCCAGAATGAAGCAGCAAACGCTCACCGTGCATTCCAACACACCGCTGACCCCCCAGGTCTGGCGGATGGTGCTGGAGGGCGACACATCAGACATCACCGCCCCGGGGCAGTTTCTCAACCTGCAGCTCGACGGGTTCTATCTCCGGCGGCCGATCTCCATCCACGATTGGGATGACACAAGCCTGACCATCATTTACAAAACCGTCGGCGAAGGGACGCTGCACATGACGAAGCTCGCCCCCGGCGCCAGGCTGGACGCCCTGACGGGCCTCGGCAACGGCTACGATACCACCAAAAGCGGCGCGGCTCCCCTGCTCATCGGCGGCGGCGTCGGCATCCCGCCCCTGTATGGGCTGTGCAAGCAGCTGCTGCGGGAGGGCAAGCGGCCGACGGTCATCCTCGGGTTCAATACGAAAAAGGAAATCTTCCTGGAGGCGGAATTTGCCGCCCTGGGCGTCCCCGTCCGGGTAACGACGGCGGACGGCTCCTATGGCATCCGCGGCTTTGTGACGGACGCCATGGCAGGCCTTCCCTACTCCTACTTCTATACCTGCGGCCCCATGCCCATGTTCCGGGCGGTTGACCAGGCGGCGCAGACCAGCGGCCAGTTCAGCTTTGAAGAGCGGATGGGCTGCGGCTTCGGCGCCTGCATGGGCTGCAGCTGCAAGACGAAATACGGCAACAAGCGCATCTGCCGGGACGGCCCGGTGCTGGAAAAGGAGGAGATCGTATGGTAGATCTGCAGGTCAATCTCTCCGGCTGGGAGCTGGACAACCCCATCATCCCCGCCAGCGGCACCTTCGGCTTCGGCTATGAATTTGCCGAGTGGTACGATATCAACTGCCTGGGCAGCATCTCTATTAAAGGGACGACGCGAGACGCCCGCTTCGGCAACCCGACGCCCCGCATCGCCGAGTGCAAAAGCGGGCTCATCAACGCCGTCGGCCTGCAGAACCCGGGGGTGGACGCTGTCATCGCGCGGGAGCTGCCGAAGCTTGCCCAGTGCTATCAGAAAAAGGTCATCGCCAATGTCAGCGGCTTCTCGCTGGAGGAGTACAGTGAGACTTGCCAGAAAATGGACGCGCAGGAGCAGGTGGGCATTCTGGAGGTCAATATCAGCTGCCCCAATGTCCACAACGGCGGCATGGCCTTCGGGACAAGCCCGGAAGCCGCGGCCAGCGTGACCCGGGCCGTGAAGGCGGTGACGAAAAAGCCCGTCTATATCAAGCTCAGCCCCAATGTGACGGACATCACCGCCATCGCCCGCGCCTGTGAGGACGCCGGGGCCGACGGGCTGTGCCTCATCAACACGCTGCTGGGCATGCGCATTGATCTTGCCCGGCGCAAGCCGGTCATTGCCAATAAAATGGGCGGCTTCTCCGGCCCGGCCATCTTCCCGGTGGCGGTGCGGATGGTCTACCAGGTCTATGAGGCCGTCTCCATCCCCATCATCGGCGCGGGCGGCATCGCCTCGGCCCGTGATGTCGTGGAAATGATGCTGGCCGGGGCCACTGCCGTGGAGATCGGCGCGGCGAATCTTATCAATCCCTGTGCCTGCCGGGATATTCTCGACGAGCTCCCGGCGGTCATGGAAGCATATCATATCTCATCCCTGAAGGAAATCATTGGAGGTGCGCACGAACATGGGTAAAGACGTTATCATCGCCTGCGATTTCAGCAGCAAAGCGCAGACACTGGAATTTTTGGACCGCTTCGGCGCGGAGCGCCCCTTTGTCAAGATCGGCATGGAGCTCTACTACGCCGAGGGCCCGGCCATCTGCCGGGAGCTCAAGGCCAGAGGGCACAAGATCTTCCTGGACCTGAAGCTGCACGATATCCCCAACACCGTCAAGAAGGCCATGCACGTGCTGGCCCAGCTGGAGGTGGACATGGTCAATCTCCACGCCGCCGGGACGAAGGCCATGATGGAAGCGGCCCTGGAGGGCCTGTCTATCCCCGGCAAGCAGCGCCCGCTGCTGATCGCTGTAACGCAGCTGACCTCGACAAGCGAGGCCCGGATGCAGGAGGACCTGCTCATCTCCCGCAGCCTGGACGAGACGGTCCTGCACTACGCGAAAAACGCCCGGGGCGCAGGGCTGGACGGCGTCGTCTGCTCCCCGCTGGAGGCCGGGAAAATTCACGCCGCCTGCGGGGCAAGCTTCCTGACCGTCACCCCCGGCGTCCGCTTTGCCGGCGGCAGCGCCGATGACCAGGTCCGCATCACGACCCCGGCCAAGGCAAAGGAGATCGGCTCGGACTATATCGTCGTCGGCCGCCCCATCACCCAGGCGGAAGACCCGCTGGCGGCTTGGCGCAAATGCGTCAGCGAATTTGTCGGTTAAGAAATCGGTTTTGAAACAGAAGCAGTCGTTGTAAGGAGGAACTCGGATGAAAGAAAAAATTGCAAAGGATCTTCTCAAGATCAAAGCGGTATTCCTGCGGCCGGACGAGCCCTTTATCTGGGCCAGCGGCATCAAGAGCCCCATTTACTGTGACAACCGCCTGACCCTCTCGGACCCTGCCGTCCGGCTGGACGTCGAATCTGGCTTGGCGCAGATCATCCGGCAGAATTACCCGGACGTCGAGGTCCTCATGGGCACCAGCACCGCGGGCATCGCCCACGCGGCCATCACGGCGCACCTGATGGAGCTGCCCATGGGCTACGTCCGCTCCGGCGCGAAGGACCACGGGCGGCAGAACCAGATTGAGGGCAAGCTGCTCCCGGGCCAGAAGGTCGTCGTCGTCGAAGATCTGATCTCCACCGGCGGCAGCGTTCTGGAGGTCGTGAATGTGCTGCGGGAGGCCGGGGCCGAGGTCCTGGGCATCGCCAGCATCTTCACCTACGGGATGCGCAAGAGCGTGGAGCGCCTGGCGGCGGCAAACGTGAAAAATATCAGCCTGTCGGACCTGGACACCGTCGTCGAGGTCGCCGCGGCTGAACATTATATCGCAGAGGCGGACAAGGCGCGGCTGCTGAAATTCCGCGACTGCCCGCAGGACGAGAGCTGGATTGGAGGCAACAAATGAAAAAAGACCTGATCGACATCCGTGACCTCTCCCAGGAAGAGATCGACGACCTCATCGCCACGGCGGAGGACATCATCGCCCATCCCGAGGCCTACCACGAAAAGTGCAAATACAAGAAGCTGGCGACGCTCTTCTACGAGCCCTCGACCCGGACGCGGCTGAGCTTTGAGGCGGCCATGTACGAGCTGGGCGGCAACGTCATCGGCTTCTCCGACGCCAGCGGCAGCTCCGTCTCCAAGGGCGAGAGCGTCGCCGACACGGCCCGGACGGTCTCCTGCTTTGCCGATATCATCGCCATGCGGCATCCGAAAGAGGGCGCGCCCTTTGTCGCCGCGCAGAACGTCTCCATCCCGGTCATCAACGCCGGGGACGGCGGCCACAACCACCCGACCCAGACTCTGACGGACCTGCTGACCATCCGCCGGGAGAAGGGGCATCTGGATAACCTGACCATCGGCTGCTGCGGCGACCTGAAATTTGGCCGGACGGTCCACTCCCTCATCTCTGCCATGAGCCGCTACCCGGGTGTCCGGTTTATTCTGATTTCCCCGGAGGAGCTGCGTATCCCGGAGCATGTCCGCAGTGAGATCCTGGATAAGAACGGCATCGACTATGTCGAGACGACGAGCCTGGAGGAGGCCATGCCGCAGCTGGATATCCTCTATATGACCCGGGTCCAGCGGGAGCGCTTCTTCAACGAAGCCGACTATATCCGCCTGAAGGACAGCTATATTTTGACGCCCGATAAGCTCAAGACTGCGAAGCAGGACCTGGCGATTCTCCATCCCCTGCCCCGCGTCAACGAGATCTCCGTGGCGGTGGACAAGGACCCGCGCGCCTGCTACTTCAAGCAGGTCCTCTGCGGCAAATATATCCGTATGGCATTGATTCTGAAACTTCTGGGGGTGGCGTAACAAATGATTATTGGTACCATTAAAAACGGCATTGTCATCGACCATATTCCGGCTGGCCGCGGCATGGAGCTCTACAAATACCTGAAGCTGGACGACATGCACTGCGAAGTCGCGCTGATCAAAAATGCCGTCAGCGACAAGCTGGAGAAGAAGGATATTCTCAAGGTCAACGAAGTCATCGACCTGAATTTTGACCTGCTCGGCTATATCGCCCCGCAGATCACCGTCAATGTCATCACCGACGGCGTCATCACGAAGAAAATTCACCCGAAGCTGCCCGAGACAATCTCCGGCGTTCTCAAGTGTAAGAATCCCCGGTGCATCACGTCCATCGAGCAGGAGCTGGAGCATGTCTTCAAGCTGACCGACCCGGAAAACGGCGTCTACCGCTGCATTTACTGCGATACGAAGGCTTGAGCGTGGCAAAATTTTGCCACGCTCTCAAATGCGACCCGCTGCGCTGGGCTCGCATTTGAGGGGATTGCACCCTGCTGCGCGCATAATCCCCGCACCGATGGTGCGGGGATTCCACACTTGCAGGGCGAGAAGTATTTTTCCCGACGTACATACCACCGGAAAAAATGATTTAGACTTTATTTGCGCCGTGCGCGGCGCAAACTCTGCGAGGCTTTTTGTATAGCGTAAAACACCCGCTGCGGCTGCAGCGGGTGTTTTGGTTTCTTGATTGTAAAAACGCTTAGAATGTCGCCACTTCTTCTTGGGCGGGTTCGGCGGGGGTAATCTCGAGGGCGGTCAGGATAGGGCCGGTGCCTTTGTAGATGGCGTGGAATTTGACGGCCACCTTGGCTTTGACATTGACCCAGGTCCTCGCCTTGAGGGCGGCGCTGCCGTCATACTTACAGGGGATGCCCATAAACTGGATATCCTCCACGCAGCAGGTCATGACGAAGCGGCCCGGAGCAAAGTAACCGTCGCGCTGCTGGCGCAGCTTGGCGACCTGGGCTTTGAATTGGACCGTCTTCCCGGCGTATTTCTTCGGCTCCTCCGTGATATCCCGGTAGAACAGGGCATAGTCCTCGTCCTCAATGGTGATGACGGGGGCGTTGATATCAAAGGGCAGCGGGTCTTCAATATCGTCAAAGGCGGTGGAGCCATCGGTAAAGTCATAGACGATATCCACCCGGCGGTTGACGGCCCGGGCCAGCTTATGCAGCGGCATGGTGTCCGTCCCCTTTTTGACCCGGTTGAAGACGACCATCTCGCAGCCAGCCAGCTTATCAACAACGAGGTTGCGCATATTGGCGTTGAAAGCCTGGATCGTCGTGCTGTCGGCAAACATGACCTCCTGGGCGATGACCCACTCCTGGGGCATTTTCTGATAGAAATCGCCCACCAGCTGCATCCCGTTGAGCTCGACGACGACGCGTTTGGCGTGGTGCTTTTTCTGCAGCGCGTCCAGCTCCTCCGTCGTGACCTTCTCCTGCTCGATCTGCTCGAGATAGACGCAGGCGTGGGGATAGGTGGAGCTGTCGTACTGCTCGCGGCCTTTTTCGCAGACCAGGAGCAGCGTCCGGGTGCCGTCGTTAAAGCGCTCGTCCTCAAACGTTTCCTGGATGAATTTTGTCTTCCCGGATTTGATAAACCCGGTGAAGACATAGACAGGAATCTGCATGCGCAGCCTCCTTAAATGCCAAACAGGGCGGCGATGGCAGCTTCGTTGATCTTGGAGCCGATCACGCAGACGCGGCCCGTGACATTGGCGCAGCCGGTGCGGACATCCGCCTCGCCGGGCACATGGTCAAAGTGGATCCAGCTGCCGTCTGCCCCTTCGACAACGCCCTTGGCCCGCAGGACCATGCCGTACTGGGCCTTGTCATCCAGCGCGACGAGGATATTTTTGATCTCGTCCTGGGTGAATTTTTTCGTTGTCTCGCGGCCCCAGCTGGTGAAGACCTCGTCGGCGTCGTGCCCATGGTGATGGTGATGATGGTGGCAGCCGCATTCCGGGTCGTCGCACTCGTGGCCGTCTTCATGCTCATGATGATGGTGATGCTCATGCTCGTCGTGGTCGTCATGGTCATGATGATGGTGGCAGCCGCAGTCGTCATGGTCATGGTCATGGTCATGGTCGTGATGATGCTCATGCTCATGATCGTGATCGTACTCATGGTCATGGTGATGGTGGTGATGGGCCTCCTCGTGCTGCAGCGCGGCCAGCTCCTGGGCCAGGGTCTGGGTCTGCTCAATGGCCTCCTGCATCTGGACGCCGGTCAGCTTGTCCCACGGGGTGGTGATGATGGTGGCCGAGTCGTTGTGGCTGCGGAGCATCGCGACAACGTCGTGGATCTCTTCGTCCGTCATCTCATCCGTCCGGCTCAGGACGATGCACGACGCCGTGTCGATCTGGTTTTCATAGAATTCGCCGAAGCTGCTCATATAGATATCGCAGCTGGTAGCGTCGACGACGGTGGTAAAGGAGCCCAGCTGGACCGTCTCCGAGGTTTCCTTCTTGACGGCGGCAATGACGTCGCTGAGCTTGCCGACGCCGGAGGGCTCGATCAGGATACGCTCCGGGCTAAATTCCCGGATGACCTGCTGCAGCGCGCGGCCAAAGTCCCCCACCAGGGAGCAGCAGATGCAGCCGGAGTTGATCTCCGAAATCTGAATGCCGGACTCCTGCAGAAATGCGCCGTCAATGCCGATATCGCCAAACTCATTCTCGATGAGGACGAGCTTTTCGCCGTGATAGGCTTCTTTGATAAGCTTTTTGATCAGGGTCGTCTTCCCTGCGCCGAGGAAACCGGAAAAAATGTCAATACGTGTCATACTCTACACCTTCTCAGATAAATTTCACGAACATTCACGCGGCCCCGCCGGACCGGCAGAGCCGCCCGCGTTTCTTTGCAATCATTATAGCACGGTTTTTGGAATTATCAAGCAATTACCTAGCAAAACCGTCTGATTTTTCAGGAAATATCCAATTCCGCGATGGTCACGCCGCTCTCGCCTTCGCCGTAGACGCCCAGCCGGAAGCTGCGCACAAATTTCTTCCGCCGCAGTTCGCTCTGGACGGCGGCCCGCAGCGCGCCGGTGCCCTTGCCGTGGATGATGCGCACCGGGGAGCGCTTCGTCCGCAGGGCCAGGTCCAGGTATTGGTCCAGGACGCTGATGGCTTCGATGCTGTCCATCCCCCGCAGATCCAGCTCTGCCGGAGCGGCCTGGGTGTGCAGCGTCTGGCCGGTGGGCTTGGGGTGGGTTTTTTCTGCAGGCTTAGGCGCTTGCTCCAACAAATAGACCTCGCTGGGCTTGGCGTTCAGCTGCAGGATGCCCGCTTGCAGACGGTAGCTGCCGTCTTTGTTGCAGGCGAGGACCGTCGCCCGGGTCCCCAGCTTGAGGAGCTCGACGACATCGCCCACGCGAATGGCCC
>CAUBQU010000030.1 GCA_958438185.1 uncultured Oscillospiraceae bacterium | reverse complement strand
TAGTATTGCAGCGTCTGCTTATTGAGATGGAACAGCGCGCTCATCTGGCCGACATTTAGATACTCCCGCATGTTTAATCACCGGCTTTCTGAAAGGCTGGGCATTGGGAACGCAGGGCTTTTTCGTGGGCTCTGTCTGCCTCGATGGCCAGGCGGCGTTCGTCGATGCCGGTGAGCTTGACGCCGTCGAAGACGACCTTGCCGCCGATCATCGTCATGGCGACATTGCCGGTCAGGCCGACGCGACCAATGAGATTTTTCGGGTCGTGGGTCGCGCCGACGAGCTCCAGTGTCGTCCCGTCGATCAGAAACAGGTCCGCTGCCTTGCCGGGGGCCAGGGACCCCAGGTCGCTGCGGCCCAGGGTTTTGGCGCCGCCTGCCGTGGCGATCTTTAGAATATCATACGCCGTGACCGCGCCGCCTCGCTCCTTGCCGAAGTAGCACTGCATGTAATAGGCGGTACGGATGGAGTCGAGCAGGTTAGACGAGTCGTTGGTGGCTGAGCCATCGCAGCCCAAGCTGAGGCAGACCCCGTCACGCAGCATCTGCTTCATGGGCAGGATCGGGAAGCCGCTGAGGATAGCCGGTGCGGGGCAGTGGGAGACGCCCGCGCCATAGTCGCCGATCATTTTGTATTCCTCCGACGTTAGCTCCCAGCAGTGGGCGAACCAGACGTTTTCGCCCAAAAAACCCAGGCGGCGGCACCATTCCAGGGTGCGCATCCCATAGCGGGCCTGCATAAATTCGTTTTCACCCTCCCCCAGATGGGTGTGCAGGCGGCAGCCGGTCTCCTTAGCCAGGGCGACGGAGGCTGTGAAGCAGTCTGCGGCGCAGTTCATGGGCTGGCAGGGGGCAATGACGATCTGCCGCATGGAGAAGGGGCTTGCGTCATGGTATTTTTCGATGAGCGCGCGGGTGTGGGAGATAAAGGTCTCGGTGTCCTCACGGATATCGTCAGGAATGGGGCTGCCATCGGACATGGGACGGGTGTTTGTTGCGCGTCCGGCATGATAGCGGATGCCGATCTGCTGCGCCGCCTCCATCTGCCGGTCGATCGACGCCTTGCCGGTGCGGGCATTGAAGCAGTATTGGTGATCAAAGGCGGTGGTGCAGCCGTGCTTGACCAGGTCCGCCATGGCCGTCAGGGCGGAATAGTACATGACATCACTGTCGACATAGCGGACCGCCTGGAAAAAGACGTCCAGCCATTCCAGGACGGTCATATTCGGGTAGTCAATGGTGGTCAGGTTGCGGATAAAGGTCTGAAAAAAGTGGTGGTGCGTATTGACAAGGCCCGGGTAGATCAGCTTCCCGGTGGCGTCGATGACCTGGGCACTTTCGCAGGAGATATGCGGGGCAATTTCAAGGATTTTTTGGCCTTCGATCAGAAGATCGCAGTGTTCATAGACCCGGTCGCGTTCGTCGCAGCTGACAATGGCCCGGGCGTTTCGGAGCAGTGTCTTTGCCATCATGCTTCCTCGCTTTCTGCAAAGTGATAGTATGGTAATATTATAAACCATATATTTACTATACTGTCAAGACCGGCAAGAAAGAAGGCAGCGTTTTCCCTGCTGCATTGCTGTTTCCGGGGCGGACATGATTTGCACGGATACAAAAAAGAGCACACCAGGTGACTGGTGCGCTCTTTATGATTGTCCCCAAAGCCTCGCAGAGTTCGCGCCGCGCGCATTGTTTGCGGGTAGGGGCTGTCAATAGTTTTGACGCCAATTGCCTGCCGCCGCTTGACAAGGGCGCGGTTTCTTTCTATGATATGGGCAAACCGGACCGGCGGCACGGGGGCGTTACAGGGCCCGCAGGGCGTCGACCAGCGCGGTCTTCCCGGCGGTCTTCTCGTCCTTCGTTTTGATCTTCCGGGCGGGGACGCCTGCCATCACGGCGCCCGGTTCAACGTCGTTTACCACGACGGCCCCGGCGGCGATGACAGCGCCCTTGCCGACATGGACCCCTTCGATCACGACGGCGTTGGCTCCGATGAGCACATCGTCCTCAATGATGACCGGCGTCGCGCTGGCCGGTTCGACGACGCCTGCCAGGACCGCGCCCGCGCCGACGTGGCAGTTTTTGCCGACGGTCGCGCGCCCGCCCAGGACGGCGCCCATGTCGATCATCGTGCCTGCGCCGATGATCGCGCCGATGTTGATGATCGCGCCCATCATGATGACGGCATTATCGCCGATCTCGACATTTTCCCGGATGATCGCGCCCGGTTCGATGCGGGCGTTGATGGGCTTGAGGTCCAGCATGGGGATGGCGGAGTTGCGGCAGTCGTTTTCAATGACCAGCTGGGCGATCTCGCCCGCGTGGGCTTCCAGCACCGGGCCGATGTCCTTCCAGTCGCCGAAGACGATCTTCGTCCCGGACCCGGCGGCAAACACCTGGGCGTTCGGGAATTCGACCGGCTGGGTCTCCTGCAAGAATACCCGGACGGGGGTCTTTTTCTCCGATGTGCGGATGTATTCAATGATTTCCTGTGCGTTCATAAGCCATTGCCCCTTTGTGAAGTTTAGAAGTCGATTTTAGTACGATCCCGGCGCAAAGCGCGTCCCGCGTTTGCGCCAGCTCTCGTATATTTATCTTTATCATAGCACGGCCCGGCGGGAATTTCCACTATTATTCCTCCGCCTGCGCCGGAAATGGAGGAACTATGCTGCAAATGATCGAAGACCGCCGGGCGCTGCACCAGATCCCGGAATTGGACCGGCAGCTGCCGGAGACGCTGGCTTATCTGACTGCCGCCCTGACCCCGCTGCGCTGCCGCCTGCTGCGGCCCATGGCGGGGGCGCTGTGCGCGTATTTTGACTTTGGCGCGGCGCGCACCATCGCGTTCCGCTCCGATGCCGACGCGCTGCCGGTGCAGGAGCAGACGGGGCTGACCTTTGTCTCACGCCACCCGGGGAAAATGCACGCCTGCGGCCATGACGCCCATATGGCGATGCTGCTGGAGCTGGCCCGACGTCTGGATCGGATGGAGACGCTGCCGCAGAATATCCTGCTGGTCTTCCAGCCTGCGGAGGAGACGACTGGCGGCGCACGGGACCTGTGCCAGACGGGGATCTTCCAGAAATATGGTGTAGAGGCGATTTTCGGGATGCACCTGTGGCCGGACCTGCCGTCGGGCGTCATCGCCAGCCGCAGAAATGAGATGATGAGCCGCTCCTGCGAGGTGACGGTGGAGATCACCGGGCGCTCCGCCCATATTGCCAAAGCGGCGGAGGGCATTGATGCCCTGGCTGCCGGGATGGATTTTTACCGGCAGGTCATGGCGGCGGTGGACGCGCTGCCGCCGGAGGTGTTCCGCCTGTGCAAATTTGGCCGCATGGAGAGCGGGACGGTGCGCAATGCTGTCAGCGCCCATACCGTCCTGGAAGGGAGCCTGCGGGCGTTCCAGGACGAGGTCTTTACCGGCCTGCAGGCGCGCATCCGCGCCATTGGCAGCGCTGTCGCCCAGAAGACCGGCTGTCAGGTCGAGGTCACGATGAACGACGGCTATCCGGCAGTGATGAACCCCGGCGCACTGTTTGACCGGGTACTTGCCAGCGGGCTGGACTTTGTGCAGCTGGACGCGCCGGTGATGATTACGGAGGATTTCTCCTGGTACCAGCGCCAGCTGCCGGGGATGTTCTTTTTCCTGGGGGTTGGCCCGGCGCCGGCGCTGCACGCGGCGGACTTCCAGTTTGACGAGGCGGCGCTGCAGCGGGGCGCAGATTTCTGGGAGCAGCTGGCCCGGCAGTACCGGCCATAAAGCGCGCTTTACGGAAATAGACAAAAGAAACACCGGATTGCAATGTATTTTTTTCGTTGTTTTGAAAAAATACGTTGCAATTGGGGAAAAAAGATGGTAATATATTGGCTAATGATAGAGGCGCATCGCGTGATGAGTAAACAAGCTGGAAGGGGCTGTATCCCGTTGGCTTGCGGAAAGGGGCGCGTTGCCGAAGGCAGCTTCGGATACAGCGGAGCTGTGCTGGGCCGGCAAACTAATAGCTGCCGGACTGTCGCATCACTGCGGAGTGCTATCGTTTCAACTTGGATCGCCGGAACGCGGGCTTATTTGGCCGCCTGGCGGTGCAACAGGAATGCTGAGCAGCTGATCCGCGAGGATGCGAGCTGCTTTTTCTTATATTTTCTCACCAGAAGGAGGACAAAATTATGACAGATTCGATTTTCAGAGGCATCGCCACCGCTCTGATCACCCCGTTTCGCAACGGCGAGGTGGACTATGATAGCTTCGGCCGCCTGATCGACTGGCAGATCGAAAACGGGATCGACGCCCTGGTCATCTGCGGCACCACCGGCGAGGGCTCGACCCTTTCCGACGAGGAGCACAAGGCGTGCATCCGCTTCGCCGTGGAGCGGGCCGCAGGCCGGACGGTCATCATCGCCGGGACGGGCAGCAACGATACGAACTACGCCATCAACCTGACGAAGTATTCCTGCGACGTGGGCGCGGACGCAATGCTCGTCGTCACGCCGTACTATAACAAGGCCACCCAGCGGGGTCTCGTCGAGAGCTTCTATGCCATTGCCGATGCTAGCACGAAGCCGATGATCGTTTACAACGTCCCCTCCCGCACGGGCTGCAATATCCAGCCGCAGACCTATCTGAAGCTGGCGGAGCATGAGAATATCCGGGGCATCAAGGAAGCCAATGGCGATATCTCCAGCGTTGTCGAGACCCAGTCGCTGCTGCGGGGCAAGCTGGACCTCTACTCCGGCAATGACGATCAGCTCGTGCCGATCCTGGCCATGGGCGGCGCAGGGTGCATCTCGGTCCTCTCGAACCTGATGCCCCGCCAGACCCGGGAGATCTGCGATCGCTTCTGGGCTGGGGACGTCGCCGGGGCAGCGAAGCTGCAATGCGACTATCTGCCGCTCATCAACGCGCTGTTCAGCGAGGTCAACCCGATCCCGGTCAAGGCAGCGATGGCTGCCATGGGCTTTGGTGAAAATTCGCTGCGGCTGCCGTTGACCTGCATGGAGCAGGCCCATGCGGAAGTTTTGCTGCGGCTGATGCGGGAACAGGGGTTGATTCAATGAGAATTATCGTAAATGGCGCCTGCGGGCGCATGGGGCAGACGCTGCTGCGGCTTATCGCCCAGCAGCCGGAACGTTACACACTGGCCGCCGCCGTGGACCCGCGGGGCGATGGCGAGACCGTCCTGCAGGGCTTTGATGCAGTGCCTCAGGCGGATATTATCATCGACTTTTCCCACCACAGCGCGGTGACGGAGTTGCTGGCGTATGCCCAGGCCGTCAATACGCCGGTAATCGTCGCGACGACAGGGCATACGCCTGAGGAGCGGGCGCTGATCGAAGCGGCGGGGAAAAAAATCCCGGTGTTTTACAGTGGCAATATGTCCCTGGGCATCGCGCTGCTGTGCAGTCTGGCAAAGAAGACGGCGGCGGTGTTCCCCGACGCGGATATTGAGATCGTCGAGACCCACCACCGGCACAAGCTGGACGCCCCCAGCGGGACGGCTCTGATGCTGGCCGACGCCATCCGGGAGAGCCGCCCGGCGGCGCAGAATCACTGCGGGCGCAGCGGTATGTGCCCCCGGGAGGAGGGCGAGATCGGCATTCACGCCATCCGGCGGGGTGAGATTGTCGGCATCCACGAGGTGCAGATCTCGACGGGGACCCAGACCATCATCCTTAAGCACGAAGCCCACGACCGGGCGCTGTTTGCCGACGGTGCGCTGGATGCGGCGGCCTTTTTGCAGGGTAAGCCCGCGGGGCTTTACAATATGGACGATTTGGTGCGTTGATCTTATCGCGTGGATCGCACAGGAAGCGGCGCTGCGGCGCAGGGGCCTTCGGGTGTCTGGTCGCGGCGCTGTTTTTTCTGCCTTTTTGGGTTGTAGTAATCATATATTTCCTGCAATTTTCCAGTTGTCGCCAGGTCGGAAGCGTGGTATAATAAATTGTTGAAATGCTGCTTATTTTGCGGTAAAACAACTTACGACCCAGGAGGTATTCCTGTATGCTAGATAAAATTTCCATCCGCGGCGCCAGAGCGAACAACCTGAAAAATGTTGACCTCGACCTGCCGCGGGATAAGCTGATCGTTTTCACCGGCCTGTCCGGCTCGGGGAAATCCAGCTTGGCGTTTGATACGATCTTTGCCGAGGGGCAGCGGCGCTATGTGGAGTCCCTCTCCTCCTATGCCCGGCAATTTTTGGGGCAGATGGACAAGCCGGATGTGGACTCCATTGACGGCCTCTCCCCTGCCATCTCCATCGACCAGAAGACGACTTCGAAAAACCCCCGCTCCACCGTGGGGACGGTCACAGAGATCTACGACTATCTGCGCCTGCTCTGGGCCCGGGTCGGCACACCCCATTGCCCGCGCTGCGGCAAAGAGATCCGCCGCCAGACCATTGACCAGATCGTCGATAAGGTCGGGCTGCTGCCGGAGGGGACGAAATTTCAGGTCCTGGCCCCGGTCATCCGGGGGAAAAAGGGCGAGCACAGCAAGGTCCTGGAGGACGCACGGCGCAGCGGCTTTGTCCGCGTCCGGGTGGATGGCAGCCTGTATGACCTTTCTGAAGAGATCACGCTGGATAAGAATAAAAAGCATCATATCGAGCTGGTCGTGGACCGGCTGGTCATGCGCGGCGAGATCCGCCGCCGGCTGGCCGACTCCATCGAGACGGCCACGGCCCGCAGCGGCGGTTTAGTCATCATCCAGGAGCCGGGCAGCGGTGCAGAGACGCTGTACTCCCAGAATTACGCCTGCGATGACTGCGGCGTGAGCCTGCAGGAGCTCTCGCCCCGGATGTTCTCCTTCAACAATCCCTATGGCGCCTGCCCGGCGTGTACCGGTCTGGGCTTTTTGCAAAAGGCCGACCCGGAGCTGGTCATCCCGGATCCGAGCCGTTCGATCTGGGACGGCGGCATTGAGGCCAGCGGCTGGAACAGCGTCAAGTCAGATTCCATCGCGCGGATGTATTTTGAAGCCCTGGCGGAGAAATATCACTTTTCTCTGCAGGACCCGATCAATAAGCTGCCCAAAGCGGGGCTGCAGGCAATTTTATACGGCACCGGCAAGGAAAAGCTGCAGCTGCACTACTCCCGCGGCAATGGCCGGGGGACGCTGGAGCAGCCCTTTGAGGGCGTCCTGCCGAATCTGGAGCGCCGCCTGCGGGAGACCCAGTCCGACGCGATGCGCAAGGAGTTGGAGTCCTATATGGCGGCCCAGCCCTGCCCGGAATGCCATGGCGACCGCCTCTCGGAGATCTCCCGGGCGGTGACGGTCGGCGGGATGCGCATTGCTGATTTCTGCCGCCTGCCGGTGACGCAGGCGCTGGCATTTGTGAACGACCTGCACCTGACCGGCGCCCAGGCGATGATCGCCGACCAGATCCTGCGGGAGCTGCGGTCGCGGCTGGGCTTTCTGAAGGACGTGGGCCTGGAGTACCTGACGCTGGCCCGGGCTGCCGGGACGCTCTCCGGCGGCGAAAGCCAGCGCATCCGGCTGGCGACGCAGATCGGCTCGTCTCTGATGGGGGTCTTGTATATCCTCGATGAGCCGTCCATTGGCCTGCACCAGCGGGATAACGACCGCCTGCTGGCGACGTTAAAGCGCCTGCGGGACCTGGGTAATACCCTGATCGTCGTTGAGCACGATGAGGATACGATGCGGGCGGCAGATTATATCGTGGACGTCGGCCCCGGTGCGGGCGTCCATGGCGGCAGCATCGTCGCGGCAGGGCCGCTGGAGAAGATCGTCGCCACGCCGGAGAGCATCACGGGGCAGTATCTGTCCGGCGCGCGGAAGATCCCCGTCCCCACGCAGCGCCGCAGCGGCAATGGCCATTGGCTCAAGGCCTTCGGCTGCCGGGAGAACAATCTGCAGAATATCGACGTCGCCATCCCCTTGGGGACGTTTACCTGCGTGACCGGCGTCTCCGGGTCGGGCAAGTCCAGCCTGGTCAATGAGATCCTCTATAAAAAGCTGGCTGCAAAGCTGAACCGGGCCCGGCTGCGGGCCGGGCGGCACGATCATTTTGAAGGCATCGAGCATCTGGACAAGGTCATTGCCATCGACCAGAGCCCCATTGGGCGGACGCCTCGGTCGAATCCGGCGACGTATACGGGCCTGTTTAATGATATCCGCGATCTGTTTGCCGCGACGGCGGAGGCGAAGGCCCGGGGCTATGGCCCGGGGCGGTTCTCCTTCAATGTCAAGGGCGGCCGCTGCGAGGCCTGCAGTGGCGATGGGTTGGTGCGTATCGAGATGCATTTCCTGCCGGATATTTATGTCCCCTGTGAGGTCTGCGGCGGCCGCCGGTATAACCGGGAGACGCTGGAGGTGCTCTATAAGGGGAAGAATATCGCGGATATTCTGGATATGACTGCCGATGAGGCGTTGGAATTTTTTGAGAATTTGCCCAAGATCCGCCGCAAGGTGGCGACGCTGGTGGAAGTTGGCCTGGGCTATATCAAGCTGGGCCAGAGCTCCACGACCCTCTCCGGCGGCGAAGCCCAGCGGGTCAAGCTGGCGACGGAGCTCTCCCGCTGCGCCACCGGCTCGACGATCTATATCCTCGACGAGCCGACGACGGGACTGCACACCTACGATGTGCATAAGCTGACCGAGGTCCTGCAGCGCCTGGTGGAGCTGGGCAACACCGTCCTGGTCATCGAGCATAACCTGGATGTGATCAAGACGGCGGACTATATCATCGACCTGGGGCCCGAGGGCGGCACTGGCGGCGGGACCATCGTCGCGGCGGGGACACCGGAGGAGATCGCGCAGCATCCGGCCAGCTATACCGGAAAATACCTGCGGGGCGTGCTGTAAAGGAGAGAGCATGGAAAAAGAAGGCAATATTCACGCCGGGCATCGGCAGCGACTGAAGCGGCAATTTCTGGAGGCGGGGATGGACGGGCTTTCGGATGTCAACTGCCTGGAACTGCTGCTGTTCTATGCCATTGCCCGGCGGGATACGAACCCGCTGGCCCATGCGCTGCTGGAGCGATTCGGTTCGCTTTCGGCTGTTTTCAACGCGCCGCCGGAACAGCTGCAGCAGGTGCCGGGGATCTCGGAGCATGCGGCGGTCCTGCTGCACGCCATCCCGGCGCTGGGCAGAAGGTATTTTATCGACCAGACCCGGCAGGAGAAGATCCTGAATTCGACGGAGCGCTGCGGTGCGTATCTGATCCCGTATTTCTTCGGCGCCCGGGAAGAGCAAGTGTATCTGCTGAGCTTGGATGCCAAGTGCAAAGTGCTGGATTGCAGGCTCCTCTCCCGTGGCAGTGTCAACGCAGCGGAGATCTCTGTGCGGCGCATCGTGGAGACGGCGCTTGCGGTCAACGCAACGTCCGTCGTTCTGGCTCATAACCACACCAGCGGCATCGCGCTGCCTTCCCGAGAGGACGAGGCGACGACCCGCCGCTTAGAGACAGCGCTGGATGCCGTGGGCATTCAACTGGTGGACCATATCATTGTGGCGGATAACGATTTTGTCTCCATGGCCGACAGTGGCTTTTTCCAGAATCGCTGAGCGGGAATACATAATAAAAACCACAGGCAAGCGAAATACTTGCCTGTGGTTTTGTTATGTCCGTTATTGCGGCGCGGGCTGGGCATCCGGCGTGTTTGCCAGATGGGCCTGGGTGATGTAGCGGCTTTTGAGCATGGCCCGGTCAATCTTGCCATTGGCGTTAAAGGGCATCTGCTCCAGGTGGATGAACCGGTTGGGCTGCATGTAATTGGGCACGGTGTGCCGCAGCCGGAAAAGGATGCGGGATTCGTCGATGGGCCCATCGTAGATACAGATGATCTGGTCCGTGTCGGCCTGGTGCAGGCAGACGGCGTTTTTGATCTCCGCCAGGCTGCACAGGAC
>CAUBQU010000029.1 GCA_958438185.1 uncultured Oscillospiraceae bacterium | reverse complement strand
CTGTCCGCCCTGGCGGACGACAGCGCGCCGGCCGCCGCCGGTACGGTGCGGGTCGTGGTCGAGAACACGACCTGTAAGGAAACCGACACCGGCAGCTGGGTCAGCGGCGCCACCGCCTGGACCGGCACCCTGGTGGACAAAACCGTGGAGATCACTAGTAGCTCCACCGCAGTGACCTGCCTGCAGGCGGCACTGGCAGAGGGCAATTACTCTCTGACCGGTGCAGAAAGCGCCTATATTACGGAAATCAACGGCCTGCAGGCGGATTCGACCAGCTATGCCGCCGGTTGGATGTTCACCCTGAACGATTGGTTTACCAATCAGACCATGGACCGCTATACGGTCGCAGACAAGACCCTGCGTGACGGCGATACCATCGCCCTGCGCTATACCATGAACATGGGTCCGGACATCGGCAGCATCGCCAACGATACGACCAAGACTCTGGCCAGCCTGGAGATCACCGGCGGGACTCTGAGTCCGAAGTTTGCCTCCGGCACGAAGACCTATGAGCTGGCCCTGGGCGAGGGCGTCACGTCGGCAAACCTGACGGTCACCCCCGCGGCGTATGATAAAAACTTCCAGGTCCGGACGTACCACGCCGCGACGTACGACCCGGCGAAAACCGGCTACCGCCCCGGTGAGACGGTCCCCGTCTCTGTCGGCGACAGCCTGAAGATTGTCGTCGGCCACCCCGACTGGCCCTCCATGAACAACGGCAGCAGCTACGGCGGCGCGGAGAAGGTCGAAGCGGGCGTCTACACCGTCGCCATTGTGGAAACCGCGACGGAGGCTGCCGGCATTGACTCCTTCTTCCAAGCGCTGGACGGTGTCGCGACGGTCACCAACGGCGCGGGCACCGGCAAGACGGACTACCCCTTCGCCGTCACAGACGACGGCACGGCCCTCGTCTCGACGAACAAGGGCGTCAGCAGCTCCGCCTCCAGCTTGAGCCTGACCTTTACCAAGGCAGCAGAGCTGTCATTTTCCTACAAAGCCTCCTCGGAGTCGAGATTCGACTTCCTTCGCATCAGCAAAAACGGCACGGCCCTGAATGACGGCTATTCTCAGAAGGCCGATTTCAGCGGCAATATGACGGAATTCAAGTCCTACAGCCTCCAGCTGGCTGCAGGGGATGTCCTGACGCTGGAGTATTCCAAGGACTCCTCCGGCGATGAAGGAGACGACTGCGTCTACCTCAAGGACTTCGCCGTGACCCTGCCCCACAGCGTCATCTTCCACGCCAACGACGGCACGGACACGACGGCTACCCAGGGCGTCTTCGGCACCGCGAACCTGACGGCCAACGCCTTCACCCGGGACGGCTACCGCTTCGACGGCTGGGCCACCAGCGCAGGCAGCAGCGAGATCGCCTACACGGACGGCGCGTCCGTCACCCTGCAAGACGCCGACCTCGACCTCTACGCCGTCTGGACAAAGGTCTGGCGCGTCACCTTCCCGAATCTCCCCCAGGGCGCAGTCCTGGAGGTACAGAACGCCGCAGGCGAGACGCTGACGCCGGAATCCGACGGCAGCTATATCCTGCAAGACGGCGCATATACCTACACCGCCAGCCTCTTCGGCTATGAGACCGCGTCAAACGTCACCTTCACCGTCTCCGGCGCGGACCTCGCCGTCGCCGATACCCTGCAGGAATCGACAAAATACGTCATTTCCTTCACGTTTACCGGCCTGACGACGGAAGCCGTCCCGGCCATCACCCTTCGGAATGAATACGGCGAGGTCATGACCGCCGAGGAAGACGGGACGTATCGCGTCCCCGTCGGGGCCTATGACTACCTCATCACCACCACCGGCTACAAAAAGGTCACCGGCACCATCACCGTGACGGATGCCGACGCCCCCCAGACCATCGTCCTGGAGCCCTTCATCTCCTGGGACGGCACGGCGGCAGAGCCGACCCTTGCCGGTAACACCTACCAGATCGCCACCGCCGAGAACCTGGCCTGGCTCGCCCAGCAGGTGAACGCGGGCCATACGGACTACAACGCCGTTTTGACCGCCGATCTGAACCTCAACACCGAGGGCGGCACCGACCACGTCTGGACCCCCATCGGCACCTCTGCCAACCCCTATGCCGGCAGCTTCGACGGCGCGGGCCACACCATCACCGGCCTGTATTTCAATGAGACCAGCGGCACGGGCTGTGGCCTGTTTGGTTACACGGCATCCGGCGCGACTGTCGCGAACCTCACCCTGGAAAGCGCCAACATCCGCGCCCAGAAGGCTGTCGGCCTGGCCGTCGGCTCCAACGCGGGCCTGGTTTCCGGCATTACCGTCCGGGATTCCGCCGTGGCGGGCGCGGAGCAGATCGGCGGCATCGTCGGCAGCAATACCGGCACCGTCGAAGCCTGCTCCAACGAGAGTGCCACCGTCACCCAGGATACCAAGAAGGATTCCGGTGTCGGCGGCATCGTCGGCGAGAGCGCCGGCACCGTCACCCTCTGCGCCAACCGCGCCAGCCTCGTCCGCAGCCACACCGGAACGAACTACGGCTATTTTGGCGGCCTTGTCGGCAACCTGTCCAAGGGCACCCTGACCGATAGCTACAACCTCGGCACGGTGGACACGGCCTACTACGTTGGCGGTTTCACAGGCCGCGCCGTCTCCGGCACCGCCATCACGAACTGCTACAACGCAGGCATCGTCCCCGTCGGCAAAAAAGCCCTCGTCGGCAACGGCAGCGCGACGGTCACGAACTGCTACTACCTCGATACCTGCGGCGCGACCGATACCTACGGCGAATCCAAGACCATCGGCCAGCTGCAGACCCTGGCCCCGACCCTGGGCGGCAGCTTCGCCCCCAACCCCGGCGGCTATCCCATCCTCAAATGGGAGGACCCGAACGCGACGTACTCCGTCACCCTGACGGTCCTGCCCGCCGATGCCAGCGTCACCTTTCACGGCGAAGCCCTGGCCGCGACCGAAGACGGCGTCTACACCGTCACCGGCCTGCAGCCCGGCAGCTATGCCTACCGCGTCACCCGCGCAGAAGGGGACTACGCCCCCGAGGACGGCACGGTCACCATCGGCAAGGCCGATGTCCAAAAGACCGTCACCCTCCAGCAGCGCCGCTACGCCGTGACGTTTACCCTGACCCCGGCCACCGCCGCTCTGACCCTGACCCAGGGCGAAGGCGACGACGCCGAGACCCTGACCCCGGCTTCTTCCGAAAACGGCACGGTCGTCTATCAGCTTGTCAACGGGACGTATCACTATCGCGTCACCGCCTTCGGCTACGAGAGCCAGTCCGGCGACGTGACGGTCGACAAAGCGGCAGTTGAACAGCCCGTGACCTTGACCCGCAGCCAGACCTACACCTTGCGCTTCACCGGCGCGCCGGAGGGCGCTGCCATCACCGTCTCGCATCCCGCGGGCGGCATCCAGTCTGCCAACGACGACGGGTCCTACACCCTCGCCGCCGAGACGTACCAGTATACCATTAAATTAAAGGGCTACCGCACCTGCAAGGGCGAGATCACCCTCGCCAAGGACGAGACGGTGGAGGTCACCATGACCCCCAACGCCCCCTGGGACGGCTCCGAGGCCGACGCCTACGACGGCGGCACCGGCACGAAGGACGATCCCTACCAGATTGCCACCGGCGAGCAGCTGCGCCGCCTGGCCGTCCAGACGGCAGCGGCGGAAGCCAATTCCAATTACTACTTCGTCCAGACCGAGGATATTGACCTCGGCGGCCTGGACTTTGCCCCCATCGGCTCCAGCAGCCAGAACTTCAAGGGCACCTATGATGGCGACGGTCATACGATCCGTAACTTCACCCAGAACATGACCGAAGCCAACGCGGGCCTCTTCGGCTATGTCGCAGGTTCCATCCAGAACCTGACCGTTGCCAACGCGACCATCACCAGCACGGCCAATAACGCAGGCGTCCTCGTTGGCCGCCTCCAGTCCGGTTCCATCACCGGCGTCACCGTCCGGGATTCCAGCGTCACCGGCAAATACTACGTCGGCGCCCTGGCGGGCTATGCCGCTGCGGCTGTGAAGAACTCCGCCGTCCTGCGCACCGCCGTCACCGGCGCCCAGTATACCGGCGGCGCCGTCGGCCAGCTCAATAATGCGGCCTTGACCGGCACGTACGCCTCCGGCGTCACCGTCCAGGGCGCGAGCCAGTACACCGGCGGCCTCATCGGCAATGCCTACGGCGGCTCCAGCAAGGTAGAGGATGCCTTCGCCCGGGGCAGTGTCTCCGGCGGCCAGTACACCGGCGGCCTCCTCGGCGGCAACGGCGGCTACAGCTCCGCCTCCGTAAAGCGCTGCTACACGACCTGCGACGTCACCTCGACGACCTCTGACTTCGGCGCCCTCTTCGGCCGCACGAGCTACCTCTCCGCAAGCTACTGCTTCTACAGCACCGACGCTTCCGTCACCGGCAGCTCTGGCAGCGGCGCGACCGCCGGGACGGGCAAAACCGCCGCCGAACTCAAGGACGCCGCCATCCTGAACCAGCTCGGCAGCGCCTACGCGCAAAAGGCCAACGCGGAAAGCAATACCTACATCAACCAGGGCTACCCCTACCTGACGGCGGCCTATTTTGAAGAAGTCCACCCCGTGACGCTTACGACGCCGGTCGTCACCTGGGACGGCGACAAGGCCGTCTGGCCCGCCCAGGAAGAAGCCACGGGCTATCGGGTCGTCCTGACGAAGGACAGCGAATCCGTCTACGATGAAATCATCGAGACGGCGGAGAAGGATTTTGCCTCTGTGATCGCGCTGAACGGCTCCGGCAGCTATGTCGTGTCCGTCACGGCGCTGGGCGACGGCGAAGCCAACCTGGATAGCCAGCCCGGCGCCAGCGAAGCAAGAGAAGTGACCGTTACCGGCGCAGAGGTCACCGTCACCCTGACCGTCGCCCAGGGCGGCCACTTTACAGATGGCTATCCCATCATCCTCGCGGTGATGGCGGACGGCACAGAGCTGCCCATGACCAACGGCGTGGCCCGCTTCCTGCCCTCCGGCACATACACCCTCAAGGCGGAGGCGCCCGCGTGCGCCACCATTGAGGAGGCCTTCACCGTCGCCGCCGAGCCGGTGGCAATTACCCGGGAAATGGCCTATGACCCGGTCTGGAACGGGAAGGATACCATGGCGCCGGCCCTGGTCGATGGGGTCTATCAGATCTCCAACGGCTATGAGCTGGCCTGGTTCCGCGACAAGGTCAACGGCGGCGCATTGAGCAGCAACGCCATCTTGACGGCGGATATTGACCTGGGCAGCCATGACTGGACGCCCATCGCGCTCTACGGCGGCTCCAGCAGCACCACGGGCTACACCGGCACGTTTGACGGCAATGGCCATACCATTGCCAACGTCTGCGCCCAGGGCACAGAGCTGACCCAGTACGGCAGCACCAGCATGGTCGGCGCGGGCCTCTTCGGCTCCGTCGCCGTCGGCGGCATGGTCAAGGCTTTGACGGTCTCCGGTCAGCTGAGCGCAGTCCAGTATTCCGGCGGCATCGTCGCCGTGCTCAACGGCGGCGCTGTGGAAAACTGCACGAGCCGCGTCCAGATCACCACGGAATCCATGCAGGATAAGAACGCCATGGTCGGCGGTATCGTCGGCGCGATGATGAATTCCAGCAGCAAGACCTCCTCCGTCACCGGCTGCAGCAACTACGGGACGATCTCCGGCGGCGATAACGCCTATCTGGGCGGCATCGTCGGCTCGTCCAGCTATGGCACGGGTATCGTCAACTGCGTCAACCACGGCGCAGTGACCGGCAAGGCGTCTCTGGGCGGCATTGTCGGCAGAAACGGTGTTCCGATCCGGAATTGCCGCAATGACGCAGCCATCACCGGCACCGGCGATGAGATCGGCGGCATGACCGGCTTTACCAATGCTGCCGTTACCGGCTGCTATAATACGGCGGCCATTTCCGGTGCAGCTGCGAAGGACGGCGTCGGCGGCATCGTCGGCCGGGCCCACAATGCCTACGGCGGCACGGTGGCAGGCTGCCTGAATACCGGCGCCGTCACGGCAACCGGCCAACTGGTCGGCGCGATCGTCGGCAGCAAGGGGTCGAATGTTATGCCCGCCGCCGCAAACTGCTATTATCTGGAGACCACCTGCGGGCAGGGCATCGGCAGTAACGTCATGGAGGACGATCAGGCCGCTGCCGTAACGCAGGACGCGCTGACCCAGCCGCGGCTTGCCGGTCTGCTGGGCGGTGAATTTGCCACCTGCAACGATGGCACGGCTCCGGTCCTCAAGTGGGAAAACAGCAATGCGAGCTATGTTCTCTACTTCGATGTGACACCGGCCGGTGCATCCGTCGCGCTGACGAAGGACGGCCAGGCCGTACCCGCCGTCGGCACCGGCTGCTATCTGGTCGGCGCAGGCAGCTATGCCTATACCGTCACAAAGACCGGCTATGATTCGGCCTCCGGTACCGTCGAATTTACAAGCAGCCAGTGCGTGCCCGTCACCCTGGCCCTGGAGACCTTCCCCGTGACCTTCTCCGTCGCCCCGTCTGACGCGGTCATCACCGTCAAGAACGCGGCAGGCCAGACCGTCACGGCAGGGGAGACCGGCTACCGCCTCATCAACGGCGCATACACCTACACCGTCGAGAAATTCGGCTATGTGACCCAAGCCGGTGCCTTTACTGTGGCAAATGCCGCGGTGGAGATTCCAGCCGTCACCCTGGAGGAGGCGGCCCGCTATCCGGTCACCCTGGCGCTGACCTATGACGGCACGGCGCCGACCGACACGGCCATCACCGTCAGCTTCGCCGGGACGCCGGTCTCCACCAGCGCCGAGAGCAGCCTGCCCGACGGCGACTACACCTATAAGATCACCGCGACCGGCTACTTCACCGCCGCGGGCGAATTTACCGTTTCCGGCGCGGCGCTGAACGTTCCCGTCGCCATGCAGACCAGAACGACCTGGGACGGCACGGCCTCCGAGAGCCTGACCCCCAATGCCGACGGCGTTTATGAGATCGCCTGCGCCGAGGACCTGGCCTGGTTCTGCCAGCAGGTCGCCGACGGCCACACCGATTACAACGCCAAGCTGGTGACGGATATCTATCTGAACGATGAACTGTCCTCCAACCACTGGTCTGGCATCGGCAGCTACGCGGTCCAATACGCCGGCACCTTCGACGGAAACGGCCACGCGATCCGCGGCCTGGACAACTACCTCTTCGGCTACACCGGTGAGGGCGGCCTCATCAAGAACGTCACCGTATACGGCGCGATCAGCGGCGGTACGAACCTTGGCGGCATTGCCGGCGCGGCCTACGGCAGCTTTGAAAACTGCGTAAACTACGCCGATATCGCATCCGATGGCATCCGCGTCGGCGGCATCGCCGGTATCGTCTACGCCACCGGTCATATCACCAACTGCGCAAACTACGGCGCAATCTCCACAAGCAAGACGGCAAGCTACGCCTCGTCCGTATCGGATGCAGCCCATGTCGGCGGCATCGTGGGCTATAGCTATGCGCCGATCTCCGGCTGTGCCAACTTCGGCGCGGTCAAGGCAGAGAACAAGACCTACGGCGCCATCGGCGGGATTGCGGGCTTCTCCAAGGCCGCCATCACCAGCTGCGTCAATGCAGGCGCCGTCTCCGGCTACACCCGCACCGGCGGCATTGTCGGCATCTACAATGAGCAGGGCGCTCTCATGCGCAGCTGCTTGAATGTCGGCCCGGTTGCCTGCACAAACCCGTCGCTCAGCGTCTCGCCCTTCTGCGGCGCTGTCGTGGGCACCGTCGCAGGCTCCGACGGCCAGACCGTCGGCACAACGGACAACTGCTACTATCTCGCCGATTCCTTCTACCATCAGACAGCCAGCACGCTGTATCGCGGCGGTGTCGGCTACGGTACGGATACCACGACGTCGAAGAGTGCCGAGGTACTGACAAGTGACGATTTCGTCCTCACCCTCAACGGCTCCGGCAGCGCCTTTCACAAGGACACCGCCGGTCTCAACAGCGGCTATCCCATCCCCGCCTGGATGGGCGGCGAAGCCCCCAACGCCGGGGAGAACGCCGAAGCCGTCGCCGCCGACAAAGCGGCCCTGACCCTGACGCCGACGGATATCTACGAAGCCATGACCCTGGCCCTGGCCTCCTCCGGCGAGCACGGCACGTCCATCACCTGGACCTCCAGCGCCCCGGAGATCATCTCGGAAGCAGGCGTCATCACCCTCCCGGCATCCGGCGAAGCCCAGGTCACCATGACCGCGACGCTCCAGAAGGGGAGTGCCCGCGACACGAAGGCCTTTATCCTGACGGTCCACTCCCTGGCCCAGACGGCCAAGGCCGAGCTTGATGCCGTCGTCGCCGCCCTGCCTACCCAGATGGCCCCGGTCTACGGCCAGGATACGAACCTCCTGACCATGATCCGCGCCCGGTTTAACGCCGCCGTCCAGGCAGGGGAGTACCATGTCCTCACCGAAGCGGCTCTGCCGGATGTGACGTTCACCCTCGCATCCACCGGCGAAAACGTCAACGTCTCCGATACCCAGCAGCACATCGCGTCCGACGGCGCCATCACCTACTTCCAGCGCGACCTGACCGGCACGGCCTTTGCAAACTACGGCCTGGTCCGGGAGATCAAGGTCACCGTCGCCGCCGCTGGCGCGTCCGCAGAATACACCCTGCGGGCCAACATCCCCTGGGATGCCGCCTGGGTCAAGACCCAGATGCAGCCCATCGCCGACGCGTTGACGTTCGATTCCATCTGCGGCGAGAACACCGACGCTTCCGCCGTCACGAAGAACCTGACGCTGCCCCAGGTCGTCACCGACTACGGCTGGTCGACCATCAGCTGGACCTCCAGCGACGCAGCCGTTACCGTCCAGCCCGGCTCCAGCGCGACCCGCGAGCCCGGCACCGGCGTCCTCAGCCCCAACGAGACGGCGACGAACGTCACCATGACGGCAAAGATCACCTTCAACCTGACCCAGGACGCCGAACCGGCCATCACCCTGGAAAAGGCCATCCCCATCACCCTCGCCGGGCAGGCAGACCTGCGCCGGGAGGAGATGCAGACTGCCCTGGACGCTTACACCCTGGCAGATCTGACCTACGCCGCTGGCGACGACAAGGGCAAGGCCATTGACCCCGCCGCCGTCACCGCGAACATCCAGCTCCTGCGCCCGCGGGACCTCGGCATCGACGGCGGCAGAGACGGCTACGCCGTGACGGTCACCGCCCAGAATGTCGATTCGGCGGATACGAATGCTTACGTCAATGTCAACGGCTATCTGGCAGGCATCGTCCGCCCGCTGTCTGAGCAGAGCGTCGCCGTCCGCCTGACCGTGACCCTGACGCCGAAGGTCGGCGGCGTCCAGCAGCCGGATAAGGCCATGTCCAAGGAACTGGGCACGATCCAGATCGCCCCCATCAAGCCGTCGGACATCCAGGCCGAAGTTGCCCTGATGGACGAAGTCATCGCCCACTACTTTGACGGCATCAAGAACCAGAACCCGGACCGTGACCACATCACCACGGACCTGCACCCCTTCCAGGAGGCCGTCCGCGCCGCCGATGGCAGCATCCGCTGGATCTACTCCTATGACGAGCGCACCGGCAGCGGCATTGTCCCGGCGGATCTCCCCGATTGGTCCGAGCAGGCAGGCTACCGCGTTTTTAAGTCCTCCAACACGGCGATTATCGCCGCGGAGACCCTCCTGGTGACCCAGCCGAAGCAGGACACCGCCGTCCGCATCACGAGCTACCTCAAGAGCGAGAAATTCGGCGATTACGCGGCCCTGTACCCGGATAACGCCGACCTCAAGAAGCTGGCCGGCACCTATGTCAGCGTCACCGTCAACGTCCTCGGGACCGACTCCACCGCCGACCGCGAAGCCGCCGCAGCCGTCGCCGCCCTCATTGAAGGCATCGGCACTGTGACCCTGAATAGCGGCGACGCAATTCAGGAAGCCCGCAAGGCTTACGACGCCCTGACGGAAACCCAGCAAGCCCTCGTCGGCAACTACGAGACCTTGACGGCAGCAGAAAAAGCCTACGCCGCCCTCGTCGCCGACCGCGACGCAGCCAAAGCCGTCACCG
>CAUBQU010000028.1 GCA_958438185.1 uncultured Oscillospiraceae bacterium | reverse complement strand
GCTGGGGCTTCATCCAGCAGCTGCCCCAGGGGCTGGACACCGTCCTCACCGGCGACGCCATCAGCCAGGGGCAGCGGCAGCTTTTGTGCATCGCCCGGGTCATGCTCTGCCTGCCGCCGATGCTGATCCTGGACGAGGCCACCTCCAGCATCGACACCCGCACAGAGATGCAGATCCAGCAGGCCTTCGAGACCCTGATGCAGGGCCGGACCTCCTTCGTCGTCGCCCACCGGCTCTCTACGATCCAGGACGCCGATATCATCCTTGTCATGCGGGACGGCAAGATCGTCGAGCAGGGGAACCACGCTGCGCTGCTGGCCCGGGGCGGCTTCTACGCGACGCTTTACTACAGCCAGTTTAAGCAGGCCTGAGCCTTGCCGCCGCCAGGCGCTCGTGCTATACTAGGAGGCGGTCAAACCGTTTTTCACCGGAGGAGGGAACCACATGGATTTTAAACTGCACGCACCCTACCAGCCCATGGGCGACCAGCCCCGGGCCATTGATACGCTGGTCCAGGGCCTGAACGCCGGTCTTTCCGAGCAGATCCTGCTGGGCGTAACGGGCTCCGGCAAGACCTTTACCATGGCCAATGTCATCCAGTCTGTCAACCGGCCCACGCTGGTGCTGGCCCATAATAAAACCCTGGCCGCCCAGCTCTGCGCGGAATTCAAGGAGTTTTTCCCGGAAAACGCCGTGGAATATTTCATCTCCTACTATGACTATTATCAGCCCGAGGCCTATATTGCCCATACGGACACGTATATCGAAAAGGATTCTTCTATCAACGACGAGATCGAGCGCCTGCGGCACAGCGCGACGTCGTCGCTGTTTGAGCGGCGGGACGTGATCGTCGTGGCCTCTGTCTCCTGCATTTACGGCTTGGGCGACCCCATTGACTATAAGAACATGGTCATCTCCCTCCGCACCGGGCAGGAGCGCTCCCAGGTAGAGCTGCTGCGCAAGCTGACGGAGATCCGCTATGAGCGCAACGACGTCAATTTCACCCGAAACACCTTCCGCGTCCGGGGCGACACCGTGGAGATCTACCCCACCTACTGGGCCGGGCGGGCCATCCGCGTCGAATTTTTCGGCGACGAGATCGACCGCATCTCTGAGATCAACGCCGTCACCGGGATGCCGAACCGGATCCTGGAGCATGTCGCCATTTATCCCGCCAGCCACTATGTCGCCACAAAGGAAAAAATGCAGCGTGCCATCGTGGAAATCGAGCGGGAAATGGAGGAGCGAGTCAAATATTTTGAAGAAAATGATATGCTTTTGGAGGCGCAGCGCATTCGCCAGCGCACGAGCTACGACATTGAGATGATGCAGGAGATCGGCTTCTGCTCCGGGATCGAGAATTACTCCCGAGTGATCTCCGGCCGCGCCCCCGGCTCCGCGCCGATGACGCTGCTGGACTATATGCCCGACGACTTCCTGCTGATGATCGACGAGAGCCACGTCACCCTGCCCCAGGTGCGGGCCATGTACGCAGGCGACCGCTCCAGGAAGGAGAGCCTTGTCCGCTACGGCTTCCGCCTGCCCTCCGCCTTTGACAACCGCCCCTTGAATTTTGAAGAATTTCAGAAAAAGATCGGCCAGGTCATCTATGTCTCCGCCACCCCGGCGGAGTATGAGCGCAGCCGCGCCGGGCAGGTGGCCGAGCAGCTCATCCGCCCCACTGGCCTGCTGGACCCGGAGGTCTGCGTCCGCCCCATTGCCGGGCAGATCGATGATCTCATCCAGGAGATCCACACTGTGACAGCCCGGCAGGAGCGGGTGCTGATCACCACGCTGACAAAGAAAATGGCCGAAGACCTGACGGTCTATCTGCAAAAGGCGGGCATCCGCGTCCGCTATATGCACTCCGGCATCGACGCGATGGAGCGCATGGAGCTCATCCGCGACCTGCGGCTGGCGAAATTCGATGTCCTCGTCGGCATTAACCTGCTGCGAGAGGGACTGGACCTGCCGGAGGTCTCCCTGGTGGCGATCCTAGACGCCGATAAGGAGGGCTTCCTCCGCAGCGAGACCAGCTTGGTCCAGACCATCGGCCGCGCCGCCCGAAACGCCGGGGGCCGGGTCATTCTTTACGCCGACCATATCACCGCCGCCATGCGCAGCGCCATGGACGAGACAGCCCGCCGCCGCAGCTACCAGCAGGCGTATAACGATGCCCACGGCATCGTCCCCAAGACGATCATCAAGGACGTCCGCGCCCTCATTGAGATCTCCAAGGACGCCGGAGCTGACCGCCGACGTCAGCTCCGGACGAAGGCCGACCGGGAGGCGGAGATCTCCAAACTGGAAAAGCAGATGAAGGAAGCCGCCCGGATGATGGAGTACGAGTACGCCGCCGTCCTGCGCGACCAGATCATCGCCCTGCGCAAAACCCAGCCAGAAAGCCCCGCCAGCCCGCATCCGAAGCGGAAACCACCCAAGCATTTTTAAAGAATAAGACCTTGGAAAGCTGCTGGCTCTCCAAGGTCTTGTGTTTTGTTTATCCCTTTTCCCGCACCGCATCCCGGTGCAGCGTCTGCAGCGCTTCCAGGCGGCGCGCGCCATCGCCCCGGTCCAGCCGGGTCGCAGCCAGGCAGACCCCGTCCGCCAGGCTCTCCGCCTGACCGCTGACCCAAAGGGCCGCTGCCGCATTGGCAAGCAGGACATCCCGCCGGGCATCGTGCACCTCGCCCCGCAGCAAGGCGGTGATCTGCGCCGCCGTCTCGGCGTCCTTCTCCGTCTTTTGCAAAGTCCAGGAGCAGGACCGCAGCCCCAGTGATTCAGGCGTTACCGTCTGGGACTGCCAGACGGTGCCGTCCCAGCGCAGAAGATCAGCCGGGCTATCCAATGTGATGCTGTCTGCTCCGTCTGCGCCCTGCACCAGCAGCGCCCGCAGGCCAGGGAGCGCCGGGATCGCCTCTTGCAAAATCTCCAGCGTCTCCTGGTCGTGGACCCCCAGAACCAGATACGAAATCGCCGCCGGGTTCATCAGCGGGCCAATGATCGTCTGGGTCAGCGCCCGGATCTGAGCCTCCGTCTCATCGTTGAGCGTCTGGGCCAGCGACGGGTGAAAGGCCCGGGGGGCCAAAAATGCCGTCTCCGCTGCCGCCAGCTGGGCTGTGGCCTCGGCTTCCGATCCCGCCACATCAATACCCAACGCTGCCAGGACGCCTGCGCTGCCGAAATACCCCGGCACGCTGGTGCGCACCTGTTTGATGACCGGCGCACCCGGCGCTGCCGCCAGCAGGGCGACAGCAGGCGCCAACCGGCCCGCCCGCTCGCCCGCGCCGGTGGCGGCGATATCCAGCGCCGGGCCAAAGGACGCAGCGTCGATGGGCGTGCAGTTGGCCCGCATGGCGTGGGCATAGTCCGCCAGCTCCTGGGGCGTCGGCCCCTTCATCAAAAAGGCCATCTGAAAGCCCAGCACCTGGACCTGGGTCAGCTCCTGGGTCATGATCCCGGCAATAGTCCGCTCCAGCTCCGCCCGGGTCAGGTCCTGCCCCAGCATCAGCTTGTCCATCAAATCTTTATAGAGCATCGGTCGCCCTCCGTTTCGTCATATCATAATACTTATTATAGGGCTGTACGCCAGTTTGTCAAGGGCGGCGCGCCGGTTTCCGGCCTTGTGCTTTCCCGGAAAAAATGGTATGATAGCGGAAATGAACGAGAAAACCGCCGTTTTGCCGGTACGCACAGGCAAAGGCGCTACGCCGGGAGGAAACTACATGGAACGAAGATTGCTGGCCGTCGGCGACGTCGTCGCCCCCAGCGGCTGCGACTATTTATGCCGCCAGCTGCCCGCGCTGCAGCGCAGGTATGAAATTGATTTCACCGTCGTCAACGGGGAAAACGCCTCTATGCTGGGGCTCACGCCCCAACAGGCGGAGGACATCTTTGACGCCGGGGCCGACGTTATCACCATGGGCAACCACACCTGGGGCCGCCGGGAGCTGGTGCCCTACGCCAAAAGCTGCCCGAACCTGCTCCGCCCGGCCAACTATGCGCCCCAGGCGCCGGGGCACGGCTGGGGCGTCTTCGAGACGGACTTTGGCGACGTCGCCGTCATCGACCTCATCGGCCGCTGCGGAATGGACTACACGCCGGAGAACCCCTTTCTGCAGGTCGAGCGCATTTTAAAGCGCATCGAGACGAAGCTGATCTTCGTCGAGCTCCACGCGGAGGCGACTTCAGAAAAGCTGGCCATGGGCCACATGCTAGCCGGGCGTGTCACCGCCGTCTGGGGGACGCACACCCATGTCCCCACGGCCGACGCCCAGCTCCTGCCCGGCGGCACCGGCTATCTCACAGACCTCGGCATGACCGGCCCGGCCCACTCCATTCTGGGCGTCAAGCCGGCGCAGTCCATCGCGAAATTCCGCGGCGATCTCACCGGCCGCTACGAGCCTGCACCGGGGCCCTGCAAGCTAGAGGGGGCCATCTTCACCTTTGATGCAAACACCGGCAAATGCCGCGATGTTGCGCAGGTCGCCCTCTATGATTGAGCCGATCAAGCTGCTGCACGCGGCAGATCTGCATCTGGATTCGCCCTTTGCCGGGCTACCGCCGGAGCAAGCGGCGGCGCGGCGCCAGCAGGCCCGCCAGCTGTTGGAGGCCCTGCCCCGACTCTGCCGCCGAGAGGGCTGCCGTCTGGTGCTGCTGGCCGGGGACCTCTTCGATACTGGCACGGTCTACCGCGATACCGTCGATCAATTGCGCCAGGCGCTGGCGGAATGCCCGGCGCAGGTTTTCATCGCCCCGGGCAATCATGACCCCATGGGGCCGGACAGCCCTTACCAGCGCTATCCCTGGCCCAGCCAGGTGCATATTTTCGCGACCCCTCAGATCGAAACGCTGGACCTCGGCGACTGTACCGTCTCCGGCGCTGCGTTTTGTGACGGGCAGCTGCCCTCCCTGGCAGACTTTCGCGCCCCGCAGGATGGGCGGCCGCATTTCATGGTCCTGCACGGCGATCCCAACGGCCCCGCTTATCGGACGGCCACCCCAGCGGAGATCGCCGCCAGCGGCCTTTGTTACCTGGCCCTGGGCCATATCCACCGCCGCGCCGCCTACCGGACGGAAACCTGCGTCACCTACGCCTGGCCCGGTTGTTTTATGGGCCGCGGCTTTGATGAAACCGGCCCAAAAGGCGTATACTTAGTACAGGCCGCCCCGCATGCAGTGCAGCTGCACTTTCAGATGCTGGACGCCCCCCGCTATGAAATTCTGGACCTGCCCGCAGCCCAGCTGGCCGATCTGGCAAGCCAGCTGCCCAAGGACAGCGCGCGCCATCATTACCGCATCCGCCTGACCGGCGACGGCCCGGCCCCGGACCTTGCCGCGCTGCAGGCGCAGCTTGCGCCCTACTTTGGCTCCCTGCAGCTGGTGGATGCGACGCAGCCGCCGCTGCGCCCGGCAGATGCCGGAGAGGACTCCCTGCGGGGCCTCTTTACCAAGAACATGTACAGCGCCATCCAAGCCGCGCCGGATGCCGCGCAGCGGCAGACGCTGGAGCTGGCCTTGGAATTGGGCCTGCAGGCCCTGGACGGCCGGGAGGTGACGCTGCCATGATCCTCAAGCGTCTGCAAGCTACCTTTGGCAAGCTGGACGGCGCCGTGCTGACACTCCAGCCGGGCCTGAATCTCCTGTACGCCCCGAATGAGGGCGGCAAATCCACCTGGTGCGCCTTCCTGCTGGCCATGCTCTACGGCATCGACGCCAGCCAGCGCGACAGCAAAGCCGCCCTGGCGGACAAGCATAAATACCAGCCCTGGTCCGGCAAGCCCATGGCCGGGCGCATCGACCTTGCGTGGCAAGGCCGGGCTGTGACCATCGAACGCAGCAGCACGCCGAAAGCGCCGTTCTCGGTTTTTCGCGCTTATGATACGGACTCCGGCGCGCCCATCGACGAGCTGCAGGCCGCAACCTGCGGCCAAACGCTGACAGGTCTGCCCCGCAGCGTCTTTGCCCGCAGCGTCTTTCTGGCCCAGGAGGCCCACGCGCTGACTTATGACGAGGCCCTGGAGCAACAGCTGCAGCGCCTGGTCTCAACAGGGCCGCAGGAGGCGACATTCGCCCAGGCAAAGCAGCAGCTGCAGCAGCTCCAACGCCGCTGCCAGCATCATAAAACCGGCCTGATCCCTGCCTGCCAGGCAGAGCTGGCCCAATGCGAACAGGCCCTGGCCCAGCGCAGCGCGCTGGAGGACGCCTGCGCCAATCAGCAAAAGCAGCTAACGCAGCTGGACGAGGCCTATCGCAACGCTGCATCCCGCTGTGCCGCCCAAACGGAAGCTGCCCGCCAGGATGCCCAGCTGCAGGCGAAGCTGGCAAACGAGCAACTGGCCGCCCTCACACAGCAGCAGGCCGCGCTGCCGGAAGATGCGCGGCTGCGCCAATGGCTGCCCCAGCTTGCCGCCGACCCGGCAGAGCTGCCGCGCCAGAAGCATCACCGCTGGCCCTTCCTCGCCGCGGCGCTCCTGCTGGCTTTCGCCGCAGCGCTGCTGCGCCGCAGCCTGCCCGCCGCCATCGCCTGCGGCGTTCTGGCCCTGGCCAGCGCCCTGGCCGCGCTGTGGCCTGCCCGAAAGGCGGCGTCAGACCGCCTGCCTGCGGAGATCGCCGCAGCATTCCCCCAGGCAAACACGCCTGCGGAAGCCCAGGCCGCGATTTTAGACGCCCTGGCGCTGCCCCAACGCCGCGCGCAGGCCGAAGCGCAGGCCCGGCAGGCGGACGCCGCGCTGCAGCAGCTGCTGCAGCTGCTCCCGGCGCAGCCGCACGATGACGCCATGCAGGAACTGGACGCCCGCCGGACAAGCTGCCGCCAGCAGCTTGCCGCTGCCCAGGCACGGCTGGAGGCTTATCCCCCGCTGCTGCAGCTGCAGCAGCAGCGCAAGGCGCTGACAGACTGGCTGGCCGCGCTCACCCAGCATTACGAAGCCCTCGGCCTGGCCCTAGACGCCCTGCAGCAGGCCAGCGATACCCTCCAGGCCCGCTTTGCCCCGCCGCTACGGCGGCTGGCCGGGGAATACCTGGCCCAGCTGACAGGCATCCCCCACCGGCAATTGGAGCTGGACCGGCAGCTGCAGATCCGCCTGCAGGAGCCCGGCGACCCCGCCGCCCATTCCAGCCGCTGTTACAGCGCCGCCACCTGCGATCAGATCTGGCTCGCCCTGCGCCTGGCCATCGCCCAGCTTTTGGCCCCGCCGGAGACGCCCTGCGTCCTCGACGACGCCCTGGTCTGCCTTGATGATACCCGTATGGCCCGCGCGCTGGATCTGCTCCGGCAGCTGGCCCAGCAGCGCCAGATCCTGCTGTTTACCTGCCAGGCGCGGGAGCAGCGTTATCTCGATTCCCTCAATTTCCCTCAGGAAGGAGCCCCCTATGGCAAAGAAAAAGCTACAACCCCCACTGCCCCCCTATGACCGCCAGAGCCTGCGGCAGCAATTTCACGAGCACAAGGGCAAATTTATCGTCTATTTCACCCTCCGGGCCATCGTCCTTGCGGCGCTGGTGCTCTCCGCCATCCGCGGGCGCTATGAAAACGTCGCCACCTGCGCGCTGACGCTGGTGCTGTTCCTGCTGCCCGCCTTTGTGGAGCGCAACTTCCGGGTCGACCTGCCGGACACACTGGAGATCATCATCCTCTGCTTTATTTTCGCCGCAGAGATCCTGGGTGAGCTGGCCTGCTGGTATGTCCGCTACACCGGGTGGGACACCTTGATGCACACCATCAACGGCTTTATGGCCGCCGCTGTCGGCTTCTCCCTGGTGGACCTGTTCAATCGCAACAAGCGCTTCCAGCTGGAGCTCTCGCCGCTGTTTTTGGCCCTGGTCGCGTTCTGCTTTTCCATGACCATCGGCATTCTCTGGGAATTCTTCGAATTCGCCATGGATTACTTTTTCCAGACGGATATGCAGAAGGACACCGTCCTGCACATGATCTCCTCCGTAAAGCTGGACCCGGCCAACAGCAATACCCCCATCGTCATCCGCGATATCACTGACGCCAGCATCAATGGCCAGTCCCTCGGCCTGGGCGGCTATCTGGATATCGGCCTGTATGACACGATGAAGGACCTATTCGTCAATTTTATCGGCGCGGTCGTGTTCTCCGTCATCGGCTTTTTCTATGTTCGCAGCCGGGGCAAGCAGAAGTTTGCCAAGCACTTTATCCCCGTCGTCGAGCAGGATGCCGCACCGGCGGACCACGCGCCCGGCGAGGAGCCGGACGCATCGGTTTAAGGATTTTTAACGCGCTTTTCATTGACGCGTTTGCCGTAACGTGGTAATATATTTGCAAGGACTGCCGGGCCTGTCCAAGCCCCGCGCCCAAAGGAAAGAGGCAGTTTTATGCACGACGAATTGACAAAACAGGACATTCGCTTAATGCAGCAGGAGCTGGACGACCGGATCCAAAACCAGCGGCCCGTCCTTTTAGAGGAAGTCAAGCGCTGCCGCGAATTTGGCGATCTGAGCGAGAATTTCGAATACAAAGAAGCCAAGCGCGCCAAAAACCGCAACGAAAGCCGCATCCGCTACCTGCAGAATATGATCAAAACCGCCCATGTGATCGACGAAGCCCCCAAGCAGAGCAGCGTCGTCGGGCTGTTTGACAAGGTGACCCTCTACTTCGAAGAGGACGAGATGGAGCAGACCATCCAGGTCGTCACCACGATCCGGACCGACCCGGACCAGGGCCTGATCAGCAAGGAATCCCCCTTGGGCAAGGCCGTCCTCGGCCGCCGCGTCGGCGACCGGGTCGAGGTCCAGGTCAGCCCCCAGTATCACTATGCCGTTCTCATCCGCGCCATCACGCAGGCGGAGGACGACGGCTCCGCCCCGATTTTACCCTTCTGACCGCCGGCACGCCCGGCGCATCCTAGAGAGAAAGGTGGCGTATCCCCTTGGCGCTGCAAAAGAATCTGTTTGAGTATCTCGAACACTCGGCTACACAATATGGCGACAAAGTCGCCTTTGCCGACCCGAAAAATGCTTACACCTTCCGGTCCCTGCTGCACGCTGCCGAAGCCATCGGCACGTTTATCATGACCCGGACCAACGCTCTGAACCGGCCCATCGCCATTTTGGTCGAGCGCTCCTCTCTGAGCCTGGCTGGGTTTATGGGGATCTTGGCCAGCGGCAACTATTACGTCCCCATCGACCGGGATATGCCGCCCCGCCGCCTGGAGATGATCCTGCGGCAGCTGCGCCCCGCCGCGCTGCTGGGCCCCCGGGACGCGGAGGAGGATATGGACCACTTCGCCGCCATGTGCCCGGTCTTCACCCTGGAAGAAGCCCAGCGGGCCAACCCGGTGACGATGTTCCTGACGGCCCGCCGCCAGATGGTCCTGGATATTGACCCGGCCTATGTCATCTACACCTCCGGCTCCACCGGCGCGCCCAAGGGGATCGTGATCTCCCACCGGGCTGTCATTGATTTCACCGAGTGGATGGCCGATACGTTCCACTTCACCGACGAAGACATTCTCGGCAACCAAGCCCCCTTCTACTTTGACCTCTCTGTCAAGGATATCTACCAAGGCCTGCGCTGCGGCTGTACCGTCCATATCTTCCCGCAGGAATACGTCCTGCTGCCGGAACGGCTGCTCGCCTTTGCCGACGACTACGGCATCACCTCCTTTATCTGGAGCACCGGCGCGTTTAACCAGCTGGCAAACTCCGGCGCACTGGCCAAGGCGGCGCCCCGCTGGCTCAAGCGTGTCATCGTCGGCGGCGAGCCGATGCGGGCCCGGGAGCTGAACATCTGGCGGGCCGCCCTGCCAGACGTGCAATATGTCAATCTCTACGGTCCGACGGAAGTCACCGTTGACTGCACTTATTTTATCGTCAACAAGGAATTTGCCGATGATGAGATGATCCCCATCGGCCGCCCCTGCCTGAATAAGCAGGTCATGCTGCTGGATGACGACCTCAACTTCGTCAAGCGCGGCCAGATCGGCGAGATCTGCGTCCGAGGCATCGGCCTGGCCAAGGGCTATTATAATGACCCGGACAAAACGTCCGCCGCCTTTGTCCAGAACCCCGCCTCCGCTTATCCGGACCTCATTTACCGGACCGGCGACCTGGGCATTATGGACAAGCGCGGGATCCTCCGCTTCTGCTCCCGGAAGGACGGGCAAATCAAGCATATGGGCTACCGCATTGAGCTGGGCGAGATCGAAGCCGTCC
>CAUBQU010000027.1 GCA_958438185.1 uncultured Oscillospiraceae bacterium | reverse complement strand
CCCATTGGGATGACGGCACGCCTGCCCATACGATCAAAAAATTCGGCGTGGTCAACCGGTATGACCTGCAGGAGGAATTCCCGATCATGACGCTGCGGCGGACGTATTGGAAATCCTGCATCGGGGAGCTTTTGTGGATCTGGCAGAAGAAATCCAACCGCATCGCCGACCTGGGCAGCCATATTTGGGACGCCTGGGCGGATGAAAACGGCACCATCGGGAAAGCCTATGGCTATCAGCTGGGCGTCAAGCACCAGTACCCGGAGGGCGAATTTGACCAGGTCGACCGGGTGCTCTATGACCTGAAGCACAACCCGGCCAGCCGCCGGATCCTTACGAATATCTATAACTTTGCGGACCTGCACGAGATGGGCTTGTACCCCTGCGCGTATTCCATGACATTCAACGTCTCCGGCAACCGGCTCAATGCGATCCTTAACCAGCGCTCCCAGGATATGCTGACGGCCAATAACTGGAATGTTGTCCAGTATGCCGCTCTGGTGCATATGATGGCCCAGGTCTCGGGCCTGCAGGCCGGGGAGCTGGTGCATGTCATCGCCGATTGCCATATCTATGACCGGCATATCCCACTGGTGGAGAAAATGCTCCAGAACGAAGCGCGCCCCGCGCCCCAATTCCGGATGGACCCGACGGTGACGGATTTCTACGCGTTCACCGTCGACAGCTTCCACTTTGACGGCTACGATCCGTGCCCGTTTGATGAGAAGATCCCCGTGGCGATCTGAGGCGGCAGAGATGGAGCAGAAAAATGGCATGAGCCTGGTCGTCAATGTGACGCAAAATTGGGGCATCGGCCGGGAAAACCAGCTGCTGGTTTCCCTGCCGGGGGACCTCCGGCGCTTTCGCCAGCTGACCCTGGGCAAGACGGTGATCTTAGGCCGCCGCACGCTGGCGACGTTCCCTGGCGGCAGACCGCTGCCGGGGCGGGAGAATTTTATCCTTTCCCGGGATCCTGCGTTTCAGGTACCCGGCGCCCGCGTCTTTCCGGATCTTCCGGCGCTGCTGCAGGCGGCCCGGGCGCTGCCGGGCGACCGCCTGTGCGTCATCGGCGGCGCCAGCGTCTACGAGGCACTGCTGGATTATTGCAGCATGGCCTATGTGACAAAAACGTTTCTCGCCCCCCCGGCGGACCGGTTCTTTCCGGATCTTGACGCGCTGCCCCAGTGGTCTGTGGTGGAGCGCTCGCCGCTGCAGGAGGAAAACGGCGTCACCTATCAATACATCAACTATCAAAATGCCGCGCCAAAGCCGCTGGCAGAAAGGGAGGAACTATGAAAAAAACGGTACTGCGCAGCTATGCCAAGCTGATCGCCCGCACCGGCGTGAATATTCAGAAGGGCCAGGAGGTCGTGATCCAGGCGGAGTTGGACCAGCCGGAGTTTGTCACGATGCTGGTCGAGGAGTGCTACCGCGCCGGGGCCGGGAAGGTCGTGGTGGAATGGGAGCACCAAAAGCTGCAGAAGCTCCATGTGCGCTATCAGGCGGAAAAGACCCTGGCAACGGTCGAAGCCTGGGAGGAGGCCAAGCTGCAGCACTATGTCGACCGTCTGCCCTGCCGCATTTATCTCCTCTCGGAGGATCCGGACGGGCTCAAGGGCGTCAACCACGCCAAGCAGGCCAAGGCGATCCAGAAGCGCAACGCCATCATCAAGCCCTATCGGGATAAGATGGAGAATTACTACCAGTGGTGCATCGCCGCAGTGCCCGGCGTCGCCTGGGCGAAAAAGCTGTTCCCGGAGCGCTCCAAAGCCCAGGCTGTCGAAGCCCTGTGGGAGGCAATCCTGGCGGCCAGCCGCGTGACGGATGATCCGCTGGCGGCCTGGCAGGCGCATAATGATGACTTGCACCGCCGCTGCGATTACCTCAACGCTTTGAAGATCCGCACCCTGGAATACCACAGCAGCAACGGGACAGACCTGCGTGTCGGCATGATCCCGGAGGCGGAGTTTAAAGGCGGCAGCGATACGGACCGCAAGGGCATTTTCTTCAATGCGAATATCCCCACAGAAGAGTGCTTTATCTCTCCCAAGCGCGGCGAGGCGGAGGGGATCGTCTATGCCACGATGCCCCTGTCCTACCAGGGCCAGCTGATCGAGGGCTTCTGGCTGCGGTTTGCCGGCGGCAAGGTCGTCGAGCTGCACGCGGAGAAAAACGAGGAACTGCTGCGGACACTGGTCGGCATGGACGAAGGCGCGGCGTATCTGGGCGAATGTGCCTTGGTGCCCTATGACTCGCCGATCCGCCAGAGCGGGCTGCTGTTTTATAACACGCTTTTTGATGAAAATGCCGCCTGCCACCTGGCCCTGGGCATGGGCTTTGCCGATACCATCCGCGATTATGAGCAGCATACGCTGGCCGAGTGCCGCGCCCTGGGCGTCAACGATTCCATGATCCACGAGGACTTTATGATCGGCTCTGCCGACCTTTCCATCGATGCTCACACAGAAGACGGCCGGGTCGTCCCCATTTTCCGCAACGGCACCTGGGCGTTCTGAGCCCCCAAACCAGGTCCCCCCTCGCCCTGATTTTTGCGGGCGGACAGGAAGATACAAAAAATTACGAAAAAAGTATTGCCAAGGGGGAAAAACGGGTATATAATAAATCAGATGCGCAAATCCAGTGTTTTTGCGCATAATGCTGGAACAAGGGTGTGCAAAATGGCTGCCACAAAGAAAAACAACAAGACGAACGACGAAATTCGCGCGCCGCTGCAGGCACTCATTGCCCGCGGCCGCAAGGACGGGACACTGCCGATCACCGAATTGACCGCAGAACTGGAAAAGCTGGATCTTTCTGTAGAGAAAATTGAACAGATTTATGAAATGTTTGAATCCATGGGCATCCAGCTGCTGGGCAATGAAACGGAATTGGACATTGAGGACCGTTTGACAGAAGACATTGACCTCTCCCAGACGGAAGAGGAACCCCTGGTCGACCCGGTAGAGCTGGCTGCGGAGTACAATCTGGACGACCCGGTCCGGATGTACCTGAAGGAGATTGGCCAGGTCAAGCTGCTGACGGCGGAGGAAGAGATCGAGCTGGCGAAACGGATCTCCGAAGGGGATAAGAAAGCCAAGGACAAGCTGACCGAGGCCAATCTGCGCCTGGTCGTCTCCATTGCAAAGAAATACTCCGGGCGGGGCCTGCATATTCTGGACCTCATCCAGGAGGGCAACACCGGCCTCATCCGCGCGGTGGACAAGTTTGACTATACAAAGGGAAACAAATTCTCTACATATGCCACCTGGTGGATCCGCCAGGCCATCACCCGGGCGCTGGCCGACCAGGCCAGGACGATCCGCGTGCCGGTGCATATGGTAGAGGTCATCAACAAGGCGACCCGCTGCAACCGTAAGCTGGTCCAGGAGCTGGGCCGCGAGCCGACCCTGGAGGAGATCGCGGCGGAGCTGAATCTGCCCATCGAAAAGATCATTGAAGCCAACCGGACGGCGGCGGATACCATCTCCCTGGATATGCCCGTCGGCGATGAGGAGGATACGACCATCGGCTCCTTCGTCGAGGATGACAACACCCCTGGTCCCGCCGATGCCACATCCAACACGCTGCTCTCCGAGGCCCTGTCCGAAATTTTGGGGACACTGACGGACCGGGAGGCGGACGTGCTCCGGATGCGCTTCGGCATGTACGACGGCCGCACTCATACACTGGAGGAGGTCGGTCAGATCTTCGGCGTGACGCGAGAGCGGATCCGCCAGATCGAAAACAAAGCCATCCGCAAGCTGCGGCACCCCAGCCGCGCAAAGAAAATCAAAGATTTCTATTGCTGAAGCAACATACTGCCCCGGCAGGCCAGTCAAAACCGGCCTGCCGGGGCAGTTGTTTGTTTATCCGCCTGTCATAGCCAGGCATAGAATCGGCAGCACCTGATGGTAGATCTCTGGCAGCTGCGTCAGCGGCAGGGGATTTTGCCCCAGCCCGGCCTCAACGGTGAAGCCGGGGCGGGCAAAGCGGGCGATGAACCAATCCTTGAAGCCTGCGTTGGCACTGCCGGGGGCGGGGTGCGTCAGGGTATAGCCGCTGGCGTCTGCCATCCGCTCTCCCAGGGCTTGGGCTGCCGGGTCTGCATAATCGCCGTAGCGCCAATAGATCTCCCGGCCCTGGGTGTGGAGGGCTACGGTGCAGTGGGGGCTGAGCTTCTCCGTCAGCGCGGCCAGGGCGGCGGTCTCCCGCTGGTCCAGCGGGGCGCGGCCCGGCCAATTGCACGGCGCGGGGCGGTCAAAGCCCAGGGCGCGCTTGATCTGCACCGCCTGGGCAAAGCCCGCCGGATAATTCAAGTTGAGGTCGACGCCGCAGGCATTGGCCTTCCAGCCAGACGGGAACGGGATCTGCGGGAACGCAGCGGCAATGGCCCGGGCGCGGCTGTACTGCCGGGAGGCCTGGCAGACTGCGCCGGTAACAAGGTCCACCCCGTCGGGATTGACCAGTGGGACAACGGAAAGTGTGACCTCCCGGTACAGCGTGCGGGTCGGGATGCCCCAGAGCGGCTGTTCGGCGGCAAAGGCGGCGGCGTAATCCTCCAAAAATGCCAGCAGTACCAGCGCTGTGATCCACTCGTTGGCATGGTGCGCCGCCGTCAGAAGGACCCGGCGGCGGCCGCATCCGATGCGGACCTGGGTGAGCTCCCGGCCATATTCCGTTGTGCCGATGGGGCGGCAGGCGATAAAAGCGTAGCGGCGCTGCAGGGAACGCAGCGCGGCCATGGCGCTGGCATAGGAAAACATGGCGCATCCCTCCTGGTTTGAACGTATGCCCCGGCCGGGCTGGTTATGCCGTGCGTTGACAGGCTGCCCGCGGCCTTTTATAATGGAAGAAAAAGCGCCGGGTCAGGAGCCGGGCGGCGGAGAGGATGGAGCACAGATGCTGGAGGTTGTTGCGGGGCTGCTATACCGGGAGGACGGGGCCTTCTTGGCCTGCCAACGCCCGGCGCATAAGGCACGGGGGCTGTGCTGGGAATTTCCCGGCGGCAAGCTGGAGCCGGGCGAGACCTTGGCCCAGGCCCTGGCCCGGGAGCTGCAGGAGGAGTTGAAGATCGTCGTGCAGCCCGGGGCTGTGCTTTGGGATACGGTCTACGCGTACCCGGATGTGACAGTCCATCTGACCTTCCTGCCTGTCCGCCTGGCGGGGCAGACGCCCCGGGCCCTGGAGCATCACGCGCTGCGCTGGCTGCGCCCGGCAGAGGCGCGCCTTGCGGATTTTTGCCCGGCGGACCAGCGATTTTTGCAGGCCCTGCAGCAGGGGCAGATCACCCTGCCGGGCAAGTAGCGCAGCTTGATGGCGGCGCGGCAAATGGAGTTTGCTTTTTGGCTGCAAATGCAGTAAAGTGATAGCAGCGCGGCCCGCTGCCGCATAGGATGCAGCGGGGTGATGCAATGGGCTGGAAGATCGCCTGCTGCGTGCTGCTTGCCGCGGCGTTTGTTGGCGTATTGCAATGGTGCAAACGGAAGCTGCTGTTTCCGATGCCGCTGGCGGGCTATTTTGTATTGATCCCGGCACAGCTAGATGCCGGGCGGCTGGAGCAGCAGCTGCGCTGCTGCCGGTGGCTGCGTCAGATGGGCCTGTTGCGGGCGCGGACGGTCATCGTGGCAGATGACCTGCTCCCGGTGCAGCAGCCGCTGCTGGATGCCCTGTACCGGCAGGGCTTGGCGGATGAAGTCTTGCTTTGGGAAGCGATTTCCCGTATGAGAACGATAGATTGGGGCAGAGAGAATGCGACAGCAACAGGAGCTGCTGCGGGGGACCGTGAACGCAGTAGTGTTTTATAACGCGGAAAATGGCTATTGCGTGCTGCGGCTGCAGTGCGAGGACGGCGAATTGACCAATGTGGTCGGGATGATCCCCATGCCGGTCGTCGGCGAGCGGCTGCTGATCACTGGCCACTGGGTCAGCCACAATACCTATGGCCGCCAGTTTGAGGCCGAGTTTCTGGAGCGCCTGATGCCGGAGACCCGGCGGGAGATCGAGGCGTATCTTGCCTCCGGCGCCCTCAAGGGCGTCGGGGTCAAGACGGCGCATCGGATCGTCCAGCTTTTTGGGGAGCGGGCGCTGGAGGTGCTGGAAAAGGAGCCGGAGCAGCTGACGCAGATCACGGGCATCACGGCGAAAAAGGCGGCCCAGCTCTCCAGCGCGTTCCAGAAGCAATCTGGCATCCGCCGCCTGGTCGAATATCTGTGCGTCAACGGTCTGCCGGCGGAGCTGGCGGTGCGGACGTACCGGCTCTTCGGCCCAGAGTCGCTGGAGGTCCTGCAGGAGGACCCGTATGTCCTGACCCAGCCGGAGATCGGCGCGGGTTTTGCCGCCGTCGACGCCTTTGCCCTGCGCTGCGGCGTGACGCCGGACGACACCCGCCGCATCGAAGCGGGGACGATTTTTGAACTGACCTATAATCTGCGGGGCGGCCATGTCTTTTTGCCGCTGGACAAGCTTTGTGCGGCCACGGCGGCGATGCTTCAGCAGCCTGCGGAATCGGTCCAGGAGGCGGTGGCCTGCCTGCTGGAGGGCGGGCAGCTGGTGCTGCGGCAGATCGCCGGGCTGCAGGCGGTGTACCTGCCGGAGTATTACGACGCGGAGACGGCGATCTGCCAGCGCGTCCGGGCGATGGCCAAGCGCAAGCCGGACCAGTGCCCGGGCAAGAGCCTGCTGCAGCGGGTGCAGCAAGAGGCAGGGATGGTCTATGGCGAAGAGCAGCGCGCCGCCATCGAAGCGGCGGCGGCACACCAGCTCCTGCTGCTCACCGGCGGCCCCGGTACCGGCAAGACGACGACGCTGACGGCGATTCTGCATTTGTTTGAGCATATGGGCCTTGCCACCCAGCTGGCGGCGCCGACGGGCCGGGCGGCCAAGCGCCTGTCCGAGGTGACGGGCCATGAGGCCGTGACGATCCATCGCCTGCTGGAGGCGGGCATCGACCCGGAGACGGGGCGCATGGCCTTCGTCCGGGACGCTGGAAATCCCTTGAAGCTGGGCGCGCTTATTGTGGACGAGATGTCCATGGTGGACCTGCTGCTGATGCAGTCGCTGCTGGAGGCGCTGCCCCCGGCCTGCCGACTTGTTTTGGTGGGCGACCCGGACCAGCTGCCCAGTGTGGGCGCGGGCAATGTCTTTTCCGACCTGCTGCGCAGCGGCGTGGTCTGCACGGCGCGCCTGACGGAGATCTACCGCCAGGCCCGGCAGAGCCTGATCGTGATGAACGCCCATGCAGTCAACGAGGGGCGTCTGCCGGAGCTGGGGGCCAAGGACCGGGACTTTTTCTTCCTCCGCCGCCTTGACAGCGAGCGCCTGGTCAAGACGGTCCAGGACCTTTGCGTCCGCCGTCTGCCGCAGAATATGGGCATCGACCCGAAGAATATCCAGGTCCTGAGCCCGACGCGCAAGGGCCCCACCGGGACCTATGAGCTCAATTGCCAGCTCCAGGCGGTCCTCAATCCGCCCCAGGAGACGAAAAAGGAGAAAAAATACGGCGCGTTTTGCTTCCGGGAGGGCGACCGGGTGATGCAAATCCGCAATAATTATGATATACTATGGACAAAAGAGGGCGAGGCCCAGGTCGGCGCCGGGATTTTCAACGGCGATATCGGCACGATCCGGGAGATCTCCTTCCGTGACGAATGTATGCGCATCGCCTTTGACGACCGCCTGGCTGAGTACAGCTTCACCCTGCTGCAGGACTTGGAGCTGGCCTATGCGATGACGGTCCATAAAAGCCAGGGCAGCGAGTATCAGGCAGTGATCTTGTCAGTCCTGCAGGGCTCAAAGTACCTGCTCTCGCGCAATGTGCTCTATACTGCGCTGACCCGGGCGCGGCAGCTGCTGATCCTGGTCGGCTCCGAGGAGGTCGTCGCGCAGATGACGGCCAACAATGTGCAGCAGCGCCGCTACAGCGGCCTTAAGCTGCGCCTGCAGAAGGAGGAATAGGGGATGCTGCTGTTGGAGGCGCTGCTGGAGCTGCTTTATCCCAGCAAGTGTGTCCTGTGCGGCAAGCTGCTCGATGGAAATGAGACGAATCTTTGCAGCGGCTGCCGCAGAGCGCTGCAGCCCTTTACCGGCAAGGCGGCCAAGCCCGCGCTGACGAGCAGCGTCACCGTGGCCTATGCCTATGAGGACCCGCTGCGGCAGTCGCTGCTGCGCTATAAATTCCAGGGCCGCTCCTACTATGCAGGCGCGTACGGCGCGATGCTGGGAATGCAGATTTTGCGGGAGCATCTGGAGTTTGACGTGATCACCTGGGTTCCGGTCAGCAGAAAGCGCCGCCGGAAGCGGGGCTATGACCAGGCGGAGCTCCTGGCGAAGGCGACCGCCCGGGAGTTAGGCCGCAAAGCAGAGCCGCTTTTGGAGAAATTCCGCGATATCCCGCCTCAATCCGGCATTCAGGATGCCGCCCGGCGAAAAGCAAACGTGCTGGGTGTCTACCGGATGCGGCCGGGCGCTGCAGTGCAGGGGAAGCGGATCTTACTGATTGATGATATTTTGACCACTGGCGCGACCTTGGGCGAAGCTGCCCGGGTGCTGCTGGAAGCAGGCGCTGGTGAGGTACAGGTGGCCGTCCTGGCGGCGGCGCACAAATAGGGAGGTTGGCAATGGCATTTTTTTCCAGAGATTTGGGCGTTGATCTGGGCACGACCAACGTTTTGATTTATGCAGAGGGCAAGGGCATCGTCCTGCGGGAGCCGTCCGTCGTGGCGGTGGATAAGATCACCGGCAAGGTGCTGCAGGTGGGCTCTGCCGCCCGCAATATGCTGGGCAGGACGCCGGGCAACGTCGTCGCGATGCGGCCGCTGCGGGAGGGCGTCATCTCGGATTACGATATGACCGAGAAGATGCTGGCGGCCTTTTTCCAGAAGATCATGCGCTACGCGCTGGTCAAGCCCCGGGTTATCGTCTGCGTGCCCAGCGGCGTCACCGAAGTTGAGGAGCGGGCGGTCATCCAGTCGGCCATGGAGGCTGGCGCCCGCCGGGTCTATCTGATCGAAGAGCCTCTGGCCGCTGCGCTGGGTGCAAATCTCGATGTCAGCGGCCCCGATGGCCACATGGTTGTGGACATCGGCGGCGGCACGACGGACATCGCCGTTCTGACGATGAACGGCGTAGCTGTCTCCTCGTCCATCACGACGGCGGGCGACACGTTTGACGACATTATTATGCGGTATCTGCGCCGCCGCCATGGTATGATCATCGGGGAAAACCTGGCAGAGGAGATCAAAATGACCATCGGCTGCGTTCGGGAGCGCCCAGAGGCCAAGATGGAGGTCAAGGGCCGCGACGCCAAGACGGGCCTTGCCAAGACGGCGACGGTCGATTCCTCGGAGATGCTGGACGTGCTGCGCCGCCCGGCCCGGATCATTGCCGATGAAGCGCTGACGGTCCTGGAGCGGACCTCGCCGGAACTGGTGGCGGATATCTCCCGCAACGGCATCGTGATGACCGGCGGCGGCAGTCAGCTCTGGGGCATGGATCAAATGATCGCAGAGCGGACGAATATGGCCTGTACCATTGCAGAGGACCCGGATTCCTGCGTGGCCTATGGCTGTGGCAAGAGCCTGGCGTGGATCAACCACATGCAGGAGGGGACGATCAACCTGGCCCGCCGGAAACTGCTCAAGGATTAAGCTCTGCAGGATCTTTCCCGGCAGCAGCGGCAGAGAAGCATCTGCCGCTGCTGCCGGATTTTTCATGCGCTGGAGGGGGAAGCGATGAACCAGTTTAAGGACCGCCGCCTGCGAGCACTGCTGCTGTGCTACGGCGTCGTGCTGCTGTATCTTCTTTATTTGCAACGCCTGCCGGGGCAGGCGTTTGCGGGGCGTGTTAATCTGGTGCCCGGGCAGACGCTGCGGACCTATGGCCGGGCGGCCTGGTTCGGCCTGCAGGCCCATCGCCCGGCGCTGCTGCGCTACGCTGCCGGGAATCTGGCGGGGAACCTGGCGCTGTTTTTTCCCGCCGGGCTGCTGCTGCCGGCGCGCTTTCCGGCGCTGCGAAAGTTTTGGCGCTTTTTTGGCGTCCTGGCCGGGTCGGTCGCTCTGGTCGAGGTGCTGCAGTGGGTGACGGGGCTGGGCGCTTGCGATATTGACGACTGGCTCATCAATCTGCCCGGCGGCCTGTGCGGCTTTGCACTCTGGCGGCGATTTTTTGGAAAAACGTCAGTATGACTGGAAATTTCTGCCGTATTGTGGTAAAAT
>CAUBQU010000026.1 GCA_958438185.1 uncultured Oscillospiraceae bacterium | reverse complement strand
GCTGTATAAGCTCGAGGAGCAAAATCGAAGATTTTGACTCTCGCTTATTAGCCAATCGCGCTGCGCTACGCTTGCGCTCTTAGAGTCTCACCCACACACAAGGGAGCCTTTTGGGTGCTGCGCAGCTTTGAGCGTGCAGCGCCGATTCCAAGCGCGGGACTAGTACTCCAACCGCAGGCTGCTGCCTGTGGCGGTTTTTTCGACTAAGATCTTCCGGTCGATGCGCTGCTTGAGCGCGCTGACGTGGGAGATGATGCCGACGAGGCGTTCGCCGCCTGCGAGCTTGTCCAGCAGCTGCAGCGCCTGGTCCAGCGCTGCTTCGTCCAGCGTGCCGAAGCCTTCGTCAATGAACATCGCGTCCAGCCGCACGCCGCCGCTCATCGCCTGGACGATATCCGACAGCCCCAGGGCCAGGGCTAGCGACGCCAAGAACGATTCGCCCCCCGACAGGGTCGAGACATCCCGCCACAGGCCGGTGTTCGCGTCCAGCACATCAAGGTCCAGCCCGCTCTGGGCCCGCAGGTCCCGGACGGCCGGTTTACAGCGGAGCCGGTACACACCGCCGGACAGAGCTGTCAGCCGCAGATTTGCTGCCGCGACGACCTCCTGAAAATAATACTGCTGGATATAGGTTTCCAGGCTTAGCTTTGCCCGCTGGCTCTGCTGCCCGCTGACGGTCCGGTACACATCCTCCGCCACGGCGCAGCGCTCCATGGCCGCATCGTAAGCGGCGGCGTTTTCCGCGATCTGCTGGGCGGCGGCTTCATTGCGCTGCAGGGCAGCGTCGGCCTGGCGCAGCTGCGCCTGCAGCTGGGCCTGCCGGGTCTGGGCGGTCTCCAGCGCCTGCCGCAGGGCCGCCTCGTCGGCGGGGACGAGCCCCTCCGTCGCCCGGGTCAGCTCTGCCGCCGCGCCCTCGGCCTGGGCAAGCCGCTGCTGCCGGGCCGTGATCTCCCGACGCAGCCGGTCAAGTTCTGCCGCAGGGAGAAATGCCGCTTGGGCGGCTGCGTCATCGGCAAAGCCTGCGGCAAGGCAGGCATCCTGCAGCGCGGCCTGCTGGCGGGCCAGGGACGCGGCGCCGTCTGCCTGGGCGGACGTCAGCTGCTGCAGGGTCGCGTCCAGCGCTGCCTGGCGGGTCTGGGCCTGCTGGGCTTGCTGGGCTGCCGCATCCGCTTCTGCCTGGATGGCACGGGCGGCCTGTTCTAATTGATCGGCCCGCTTGGTCAGCTCCGCTGCCGTGCAGGCTGCCGCGCCTGCCTGTTCAAGGCTCTGGCGGGCTTCTGCCAGCCCGGCGCGCAGCGCGGCGGTCTTCTGGGCCTGGGCAGCAAACGCGTCTCCTGCCTGCTTGGAAGCCCGCTCTGCTCGGTCGACCTGCTGCCGCTCCGGGACCGCGCCATCGAGCGCCGCCGGGGCTGGATGTGCCGTCGCCCCACAGACGGGGCAGGGCTTCCCCGGCTCCAGCTGCCGGGCCAGCAGCCCCGCCTGACCAGCCCAGAAGGCATGATACAGCGCCTGATACGCGCTTGCCGCCTGCTGGGACAGGGCCTGCAGCTGCGCCGTCTCCCGCTCTGCCTGGGCAAGCTGGCGGGCGGTCTCCTCTGCGCGGCGGCACTGGGGCAGCAGCTGGCGCAGGGCTGCCGCCTGCGTCTGGGCCTGTCGCCCCTCGGAAAGCCGCGCCTGGGCCCGCTCCAGCCGTGTCAGGGACTGTTTCAGCGCCGCCTGGCAGGTGATGCGCTGGGTCTGGGCGGCCGCTAGATTCTCCGCCCCCTGGGCCTGCCGCTGCCGCGCGGCCTCGTACTGGGCCCGGACCGGGGCGACGGCCTGGGCCCGCTCCGCCAGCGCCAGCCGCGATGCCTGCCCTGCCTGGGCCTGCATCTCTGTCCGCGCTGCGAAAAGACGCTGCTGGGCTGCGTCCCGGGCGGCCAGCTGCCGGTTCCCGGCCTGGGCGGCGGCAAGGCGGGCAGCGCAGTCTGCCCGGGCCTGCCCTGCGGCAAGTAGGGCCGCGTGCAATGCCTGCTGCGCCTGCCGCTGCTGCGTCAGATGCGCCTCCAGCGCGGCCTGCAGATCTTGGGCCGCTGCGATCGCCCATTCCGCCGGGGCTGCATTCTCAGGCCAGATGATCTGCCCCCGGGCGGCGGCGATGGCGGCAGCGTATCCGGCGGCCTCATCCTGCAGCTTTCCCGTCTCCTGCCGCAGCCGCTCCTGCAGTTGGGCGTACAGACCGGTGTGAAATAGCTTCTGGAATAATGCCTTGCGGTCTTTTGAGCTGGCGTTGAGGATCCGCAAAAAATCCCCCTGGGCGATCATGACCGTCTGGGCAAACTGATCCCGGTCCAGCCCGATGATCTCCCGCACACGGGCGTTGACCTGCTCCAGCCGCGCCAGGACCGTGCCATCCGGCTCCGTCAGCGACGCCTGGGGCGGGACGGTGATCTCCCCCTGGCCCCGCTTTTTGGGCCGCGTGTATTCGGGGCTGCGGCGGACGGTATACGTCCCGCCCCGCTGGGTGAAGACCAGCTCGACATAAGTCTCCTGCCCCGGCGCTGCGTAATCCGACCGGAAGGACCGCCCGGACCGGCGGCCCCGCCCGCCGCTGGCCTCGCCATAGAGGGCAAAGGAGATGGCATCGAAGATCGTTGTCTTGCCCGCGCCGGTGTCCCCGGCAATGAGGAAGACGCCGCCTGCCCCCAGCGCTTCAAACGAGAGCTCCGTGCAGCCGGCAAAAGGCCCGAAGGCCGATAGTATCAAGCGATCCGGTTTCATTCCGTTTCCTCCAATTCCCGCAGGATCCTGGCGACTAGCGCTGTCCGGGCTTCATCCGGGGCGACGCCGCCGTTCTGCGCGGCGTAAAACGCCTGGAAGAGGTCCAGGGGCGTCTGCCGCTCCAGCTGCCGCACGCCCTGCACGGCGATATCCGTGGCTGTCTTGCTGTTTTCCACGCCGAAGCGCAGCATATTGGGAAACACCGGCAGCAGCGCCACCCGGGCGTCGGGCCGGACCTCCTCGTCTGTCAGAATGACGCGGATAAAATCCTCACTGTAGGGCGCGTGCCGCAGCGCCTCCAGGCTGCCCCGGACCTCCCGCATGGGATGGGGCGGATGCAGCGGGACTGCCTGCACGTCCACCTGCCCCTTGGGGCCAAGGTCGACGATGGTCACGGATTTTTTCTGCCCGCATTCCGAGAAGGAATACGGCAGCGGCGAGCCGCTGTAGCGCACCGTGGGGCTGCCCACCTGCTGCGGCCCGTGCAGATGTCCCAGCGCGACGTAGTCGAACCCGGCAAAGACCTCCGCCGGGATCTGGTCCAGCCCGCCGACGGCCCCCTGCTCAGAATCGCAGGTCGCCGCTCCGGTGATGAACTGGTGGCACAGCAGCACATGGCGCGCCTCCGGCGCCCGGGGCGTCGCTGCCAGCGCGGCCCGGACGGCGTCTTCATAGGTCCCGATTGTCTGGCTTGGGAAAAAGCGCCGGACGGTAGCTGGCCGCAGAAACGGCAGCAGATGCAGCACGACGGGGCCGTACGCATCGCGTAATGTATAGCACCGGGCCGCGCCGGTGAATTCCCCGGCAGAATAGACCTGGCAGTGGGCCAGCAGCGGCGAAAAATACGAAAGCCTGCGGCTGCTGTCGTGATTGCCGCTGATGAGATACAGGGCGATGCCTGCCTCGTGCAGCCGGGCGGCAAAATCGGAAAAGACCGCCATGGCCGCCGCTGGAGGGTCGGGCTTGTCATAAACATCCCCCGCCAGAAGGATGGCCTGGACCTTTGCGTCGGCGGCGATAGATAGGATCTCCTGCAGAATGATCCGCTGGTCCGGCAGCAGGTCAAAGCAGCCCAGCCGCTTGCCAAGATGCAGGTCCGCACAGTGTAAAAGCTTCATGGGGCCTCCTTTACGGGTTGCACCGGGCGCAGGGGCTATAGCCTGCGTCCAGCGCCTGCTGCCGGGTCTGGAACGTGACCTGGTTCTGCGGCTCCGGCAGGCTGCCGCAGGTGGGCCGGTGGAATTTCTTGCTGTTGGCATTGCCAATGTACCCAGCAACCGTCTCCGGCGCTGCCGGGGTGAGGTTCTCGGACTGGGGCGCGGATTTTTCGAAGGTGAACGTCACTGTCTCGCCGTCGGACGCGCAGCAGACCGTCCCCTGTTTGTCCGTCCGGTAAACCGTCGCACCGACTGCTGCCAGGCGCGACAGGACGTCGCCGTTCGGGTGACCATAGGAATTGCCCGCGCCGACGGAGATGACGGCATATTCTGGCCCCACCGCCTGGAGAAATTCTGCGCTGGAGGAGGTATCGCCGCCGTGGTGGCCGACCTTCAGCACCGTCGCGTCCAGCCGGGCCCTGGCCTCCAGCAGGTCCTGCTCCGCCATTTTTTCCATATCCCCGGTGAAGAGGAAGGACGTCTGGCCGTAATCTATCCGCAGGACGAGGGAGGTGTTATTGACCTCCGTGTAATTTTCCAGCGGGCCAAGAAATTCGACCGCCGCGCTGCCCAGGGAAAACTGGTCGCCCGGACTGGGGACGGTCAGCGTGACGCCCTGCTCGGCCAGAAAACGGGTGAAGTCCTGGAACGTCTTCGTCTCCGCCTGGGTCACTGGGGCGTAGGCCGCGGCAACGTTGGCATAATGCAGCGCACCGGACAGGCCCCCGGCGTGGTCCTCGTGGGCGTGGGTGCAGACCATGGCGTCGATCTGGTCCATGCCGTGTTCCTTGAGCCAAGCGTAGATAAAATCGCTGTCGGCCGCGTTGCCGCCGTCGATCATCATCGTCTGCCCGTCGCATTGGAGCACCGCCGCATCTGCCTGCCCCACATTGAGAAACCAGACCGTCAGCCCAGTGCTGCCCGACGGCAGCGCCGTCTGCGTTCCAGCCCCATTACTACACCCCGCCAGCCCCAACGCCAGCACCAGGGCCAGCAGCAGGGCAATCATCCGCTTTTTCAAACCCATTGTCTCCTCCCAACACCCCGCCGCCCATCGCGGCGGATTTTTTTTCTATACTTTACCACAAATCCCACCCCAAGTCCACAAAGGCCATCTGGATTTGACCTTTGTCCCATCACAGAAAAAGAATTCCCAAGTCACCCCAGCACCCCGTAAGCTACAGCGAAGCGGCAAGCGGTCTGTTCACCGGGTATCAGGGTACGGAGGCAGGCGCAAGTCTGCCTGGCACCCCGTACAGTGTGCGGCTGCAGCCCCGATGTCGTACCCAGGGGGTGAGATCCAAGGGCGGGGGACCCCCCCGCCTTTGGCGGCGTCTTTCTTCCCCGATTCTTTCTTCGCTGGAGAAGAAAGAATCGGGCCCCCGGAGGGCGCTAGTTCGTTTGTCTGGTAGAAATTAGCATGGAAAGATTTTCAAACTTGGTTTTCTAAGCCTGGTGGAGTCGAGTACTGCCTGCAATTTTGTTTTTGCGTTGCAGCAATCCCTCAGTCAGCTTCGCTGACAGCTCCCCTTTCAGGGGAGCCTTTGGGTGCGTGCAGCCTGGGGCGCTTACGCGCCCAAGCGGCGGCGGAGGGCGTCGGGGGTGACGGCGTGGTCCAGGGCCGTCTGCCGGGTGATGCGCCCGGCGCGGACCAGGTCGTACAGGGCCATATCCATCGTCCGCATCCCCTGGGCGGCCGCGCCCGCGATGGCGGCGTCCAGCTGGTGCGTCTTGCTCTCCCGGATGAGATTCCGGACCGCCAGATTCGTATACAGGATCTCAAACACCGGCAGCGGCTGGCCGTCGACATCCGGCACCAGCTGCTGGCTGACGACCGCCCGCAGCACCATAGACAGCTGCAGCCGGATCTGGGGCTGCTGCTGGGGCGGGAAGGCGTCGATGATGCGGTCAATGGTATTGGCCGCGCCGCTGGTGTGCAGGCTGGTCAGCAGCAGCTGGCCTGTCTCCGCAGCCTGCATGGCCACCTCCGCCGTCTCCCGGTCCCGCATCTCGCCCAGCAGGATGACGTCCGGGCTCTCCCGCAGGGCGCTGCGCAGGGCCGTGACATAATTCGGGCAGTCGATGGGGATCTCCCGTTGGGTGATGATGCACTGGCCGTGGCGGTGGATAAACTCCACCGGGTCCTCCAGCGTCAGGATATGCCCGACGCGGGTCTGGTTGATCTCGTTGACGATGCAGCCCAGGGTCGTGGACTTGCCGGACCCGGCGCTGCCAGTGACGAGGGCGAGGCCATTTTTCAGCTGCGCCAGGCGCATGACCTCCGGCGGAATATGCATCTGCGCCGCCGTCGGCACGCCGAACCGGATAACCCGGACGACCGCCGCCAGGCTGCCCCGCTGGTAAAACAGATTCACCCGGAACCGGGCGACGCCCGGCAGGGCGAAGGAAAAATCGTCGTCGGTCTGCCCGCCCGCCAGGCAGGCAGGCGTCCGCTGGGCCAGTCGATAGAGCGCGGCGGCCAGCTGCCTCGTGTCGTCCGGCTGCAGGCGGCCCGCCTGCTCCAAGCGCTCCTGCTGGCCGCCGATCTTATACGTCAGCGGCAGCCCGGCGATCAAAAACACGTCCGATGCGCCCCGTGCCGCGGCCTCCTGCAAAATTTTCTCCAGTTCCATGCTGCTCCCTTCCGCGCTCCTGCTTCTTTTCTCTTGCTTATTTCAGTTCGCTGCCCTGCTGCCACAGAGAAAACGTCTCCCCCTCCGGCTGCCACGTGCCGCGGCAGGCCCAGCGCAGGATCTCATACCCGCCGTCCCGGCGCTGCAGGCAGATCTCCAGCGTCATGCCGCCCTGGGTCAGGGTGGTGGAAAGCGTCTCTCCCGTCTCCGCCGTGCCCTCCGGCAGGGGGCCGGCGCCTGCAAGATAGGCGTCGATCTCGGCCAGCCACCGGGCTCCGGTATCCTGGCAGGCTGTCTGCTGGGTCAGGGTCTGGCCATAGCGCTGGGCCGTCCGCAGATCGGCCGACGCTGTCGCGACGGTCAGCGCCGCCAGCACGGCCACGCACAGCAGCGCCACCGCCAGCAAGACCGCCACACTGCCAAAGCGGATCTGTTTTCCCTCCATCGCTACGCGCCCCCTTCCGCTGCCCAGGCAGGCAGATAAACCGTGGTCGTCAGGGTATAGACCGCCGCCGCATCCGGCGCGCCGGCCGCCATCGTCACGGTACAGAGCGTCCCGGCCCCGGTCTGCGTGTCGCTGCGGGTATAGGTTACCTGGTAGGCCGCATCGGAAGCGGCGCAGGGGGCCAGGGCAGCGTCAAAATACCGCGTCGCGCCGTCCTCCGGCACGTCCCCGGCCTGCAGGCGCGCCGCGTCGTTGCGGCACAGCTGGACCGCCGCCTGATACATCTGGGCCGCCTGGCTTGCCGCGCTGGCCCGGAGAAACACACAGACCAAGATCCCGCAGCAGACGGTAAAGATCAGCGTCAGCAGCAAGACCGGCCCGACGATCCGCAGCTGCCGGACAGACGCCGCCTGATATTCGTTGTACGCCCGCTCCTTACGCGCCATCGTCCGTCCCTCCCGGCTGCCAGATGCAGGCGCTGCGCCCGTCTACCGTCACCTCCAGCAGGTCCTCCCCGCGCCACGCGGCGGAAAAATCCGCCGCCGCGCACAGGGCCACCGCGTTCCCCGGCGCAATGGGCAAATCCTGCTGGGTGTACTCCGTATACAGCGTGCCGCCTTCGCAGTAGACCCGCGTCTCGTAGCCCGTATCGCCGTCCGGCAGCGCCAGGGTCAGGCCCGCCGGACCCTGCCGCAGCGCGATGCGTTCGCCGCAGGACGCCGCCTGGGTCTGCAAAAATGCCAGGGCATTGCGCGCGTCAGCGTGGCGCTGGCGGCTATCTGCCGCGGCGGCATAGCACCGGGCCCCGGCCAGCGTCAGCACCAGCAGGGCGGCAATCAGCAGCCCGTAGAGCGTCAGCAGCAAAAGCGGCGTCGCCTGCCTGTGTTTCATGCTCCATTCTCCCCTCGCACCAGCACCTGGACCTCCGGCGGCTGGTTTGACGCATAGACGTCATAGATGATGATATAATCCTCGGTATTGACCGTCAGGCCATAGTGCTCCTGCAGATACGCCAGGCTCTCCGGATACGCCCCCTCGACGCTGTAGCACGTCACCGCGCTGCGTTCGATGGCCCGGCGCACCGCCTGGCAGCCGTTCTCCCGCATCGCCCGCCGCACCCGCGGCAGGGCGGCAGTCCCCAGGACTGCCGCCAGGGCCAGGGCGCAGAGCAGCGCCTTCGCTCTCTTTCCCATGGCGCCGCCTCACATGCCGCTGAGCATCCCCAGCAGCGGCAGCATCACGCTGAGGAGCGTCACGCCCACGGCCAGGGTCAGATACCCGATGAGCACCGGCTCGACGCCGTCGATCTTCCGCTGCAGGGCCGTCTCCCCGGCCTTGCGCTGCTGGTCCGATACCGCCTGCAGCGCCTGGGGCAGCTGGCCGCTCTCTTCGCCGCTGCAAAGCAGCTGCCCGGCAAGCTGCGGAGCAAGCTGCCGCTGGCAAAGGACCTGGCTCAGCCGCTCGCCCTGCAGCACATCCGCCCAGCAGGCTTCTAGCTCCTCCCGCAGCGCCGCCAGGCTCTCCTGCCGCAGGCACAGCTCCAGGGCAGATGCGGCGTCCATCCCGCCTGCCAGCAGCGCCGCCAGCAGGCCTGTCAGCCGTGAAAAGACCAGCTTCCGCCCGGCAGAAGCTGCCCAGCGGCCATATAGCAGCCGTCCCTGCAGCCACTGCCTGCCCCGCCCGGTGCGCAGCGCCAGGGCCAGCGCCAGCAGCGCCGCCCCGATGAGCGCCGAGAGCACCAAGCTGCAAAGCCCGACAACCCGGGCCGCCGGGATATACGCATACGCCGACGCCGCCAGGCTCCCCGCCAGGCTCTCATAGACCCGGCCAAACCCCGGCAGCACCGCAAAGACCAGCACCGCCAAAACGCCGCACAGAAGCAGCATCAGCGCCACCGGGTACGTCACCGCGCCCTGGAGCCGGTCCTGCAGGTCCCGCTGGCCGGCATAATACCGCGCCAGCTGCGCCATGGCGTCGTCCAGGCGGCCGGATAGCTCCGCCGCCTGCAAAATTTCCAGCATATCCTGTGGGAAGGCCCCGGTCTCTGCCGCCGCAGCGGCAAAGCCCGCGCCTTGCTCTAACGCTTGCGCCATCTGCGCCGCAGTACGCCCGAGGGCAGAATGCACGCCGCCCGCCCCGCCGGACCGGGCCAGCTCCGCCAGCGCCGCCTGCTGCGGCACCCCGGCGCGCAGCAGCATCCCCAGGCTCTCGCAGAAGCTCTGCAGCTGCCCGGGGGAAAGGATCTGATCGGCCATACGCTCCCTCCTCAATAGACGTATCTCGTCGTATATTCCAGCGCCCCGCCCGTCTCCGGCGGCATCCCGCCTGCGGCGAAGGTGATATCCACCCGCTGCCAATGATGGGCGCTGACTTTGATATCGGCGGTGATCCAGCCCTGGTTTTCCAGATAAAAGCTGTTCCAAGCGTGATACGTATCCGCATCGACATAGCCGGTGATGACCTTGCAGGGGATGCCGACGCTGCGCAGCATCGCCGCCGCAAGGCTGGCATAGTCAAAGCAGATGCCCTTGCCGCTGGCCAGGGTCTCGTCCGGGTCCGGCAGGTAGCCTGGCCCGACGCTGGCGGCCTTCTCCGTATCGTAGGCGATGGCGTCGACAAGGAAATCATAGACCGCCGCGGCGACGTCACTGTCGCTGCCGCAGCCGCTCGCCAACTCCCGGGCCTTCTGGACGCAGGCGGCGTCCTCCGTATAGGGCACGATCTGGCTGGCGTGCAGGAACGGCTGGAATTCATCTTCTAACACGACCTCGCTCGTCTCAGACCAGGCGCAGGCGTATTTTGTCCCCTCGACCTGCTCCATCAGGCGGAACGTATAGCTGCCGCTGCCGAGGCTCAAGGGGTAAAACACGGCGGTGCCGTCGCCGGGCAGGTCGTAGTTATACGTCTCGTTCCCGCAGATGACCTGGAATTTCAGCCGCGCCGCATCCTCGGCCCGCACAGCGACCACGCCACTGGCAAGCTGGCTCAGGTCCGCCTGGATCATGCCGCCGTCCACCGCCTCGTCCTCGTGGAACGTCTCGGATAAAAAGGCCGGGATAACATACCCCCCGCCGGACGGCGTCTGCGCACCTGAGAGTGTCGACTGCGCCCCACCAGACGCCGCCTGCCCTTCGCCAGACGCCGTCTGCCCTCCGGCGCAGCCGCTCAATAGCGCCAGCGCCAGCAAGATCGCACCCAAGCGGCGCAGCAGCCCATCCCGCAAATCCGCCGCCCCCTTTCTTGCCCAAATTTTAGCATTCACTACCATGATTATAC
>CAUBQU010000025.1 GCA_958438185.1 uncultured Oscillospiraceae bacterium | reverse complement strand
CCTCCACTTCGCCCCGATTTTAGCTGTTCTAAGTCAGGGGTTTCCCCCAATAAAACAGAAAAATCGGGAAGGTGCGCGAAAATCGCCGGGCCTTCCCGATTTATCATTTTCAACTTTTTATGCAGAGTGCCGCATAAATATCAGCACTTACAGGCAGCAGCGATCCCGGGGGATATACTGGCCGCCGCAGTCGTCGAGGACCTTGCCTTCGTCCACCCGCAGCGCGCCCCGCAGGTACACCTGGTGGATGTGCCCCTGGACCCGGAAGCCCTCATAGGGGGCGTAATCCGCCGCGCAGACCTGGTCCTTGGCCGTGATGACACCCTCACCTGCCGGGTCATAGACAACGATATCCGCATCCGCGCCGGGGGCGATGACGCCCTTGCGGGGATAGACGCCGTAGAGCTTGGCCGGGTTCTCAGAAAGGACCTGGACCATCTGCTCCAGGCTGATCTTGCCGTCGGCCACGCCGTAGGTGTACATCAAAACACCCCGGGTCTCGACGCCGTTCATGCCGCCGGGGATCTTCGTGAAATCCTCCCGCCCGGCGTCCTTCTGGGCGAGGGTGAAGCTGCAGTGGTCGGTGGAGATCGTCTGAATCTCGCCGTCGCGCAGGGCCTGCCACAGGGCGTCGATGTCCTTCTGCTTCCGCAACGGGGGGCTGCAGACATACTTGGCCCCGGCGAAGTCGGGCTCCGAATAGCGGCTGTCATCCAGCAGCAGATAATGGGGGCAGCTCTCGACATAGACCTTCTGCCCTCTGGCCCGGGCCGCGCGGATCTCCAGCAGACCGTCCAGACTGGACAGGTGGACGATCACGACCGGCACATCGGCCAGGTACGCCATTTTCAACAGCCGGGAGATGGCCTCCGCCTCGCACATAGACGGGCGGCACTGGGGATGCGACGCCGGGGAGAGCTCGCCCGCCGCCTTCTTCTCCGCAATCAGCGCGTCGATCACACCGGCGTTTTCGCAGTGGACGCCCAGAATGCCGCCGTACTCCTTCATCTTCTGCAGGGCGTAGAACATCTGCTCGTCGCCGATCATCATGGCGGGGTACGTCAGATAGCCCTTGAAGGACGTGATGCCCTGGCGGAACATCTCGGGGATCTCCGCGATGATGCCGTCGTTCCAGTCGTCGATGGTCATATGGAAGCCGTAGTCGCAGGCCGTCCGGCCGTCGGCCTTCTTGTGCCACAGATCCAGGCCGTACTGCAGGCTCTCGCCCTTGTTGGGGCAGGCAAAGTCGATCACCATCGTCGTGCCGCCCCGCAGGGCCGACGCGCCGCCGGAGTGGAAATCGTCCGCCGTCGTCGTGTTGCAGACATCCAGGTCAAAATGGGTGTGCGCGTCGATAAAGCCCGGGAAGAGGAGCATCCCGGCGCAGTCGACGGTCTTTGCCTCCGGGCAGGTGATGTCCGGGGCGACCTCCAGGATCTTCTCGCCCTCCACCAGCACATCGGCCCGCTGGGCGCCGCTGCCGGAGACGACGGTGCCGCCTTTGAGTAACTGTTTCATTGGTCATCCACTCCTATTCTATTTTTTCATAAGATCCCGCCGAAGGCGGTCCAGCATACCAGGCCCTTTCTGCGGCCATATCCGCAAGAGCCAGGATCAATTGGCAAGCTTTTCATATACAAAGGCGTTGGGCAGGGTGCGGCCTGCCGGGAGCGCCTGGTTGGAGCAGCGAATGATATACTCCCCGTCGTACCACAAAATGGCAGAGGTGCCGCCGTCCAGGTTCATGGCCTGCATACAGTTGTGGGACTTGAGGATCTTGGCGCACTCGGCCACACCGGTGCCCAAAGAACTGGCCAGACGGCCCTCGATGGCCAGCATCAGGATCTCGCCCTTCTCGGACTGGCCGATGCACGCCCGGGGGTTCAGGCCGTTCCAGTCGTTGTTCTCATCGACGAGGACCTTGCCGTCGACGATCAAGGCCGGGGTGAATTCCACCGCGTCTGTCGTCTCAGCGCTGACGGCGTTGCCGATATCGGTGATATAGAAGCGGTTGTCCTCATGCAGCTCCAGGCGCTTGTAATAGCCGGAGTACATATGCTGGCCCCGCTCCTCGCCGTTCATCATGGCATAGCCCGCCAGGGTGCCGCCGTTGCCGTTGCCGCCGTCGTCGATAAAGCCGCTGGCCGTCATGGCGACCATGCCGTTATGCCGCTCGGCGATGCTCCCGGCGTTCTCGCCGATACTGCCGAGATTTTTCGCCGGGTGGATCGACAGCTGCGCCGGGTCCTTCGCAATGACCAACGCCCCGCGGTATCCGCTGCCGCTGACCCGGACGACCAGCGTCTTGTTGGCCGCATCAATGGCCAGGACCTGCTCGCCCATCGTCGTCTGGATGGACGTACCGTCGTCATCCAGCCCGGCTTCGTTGATCGAGATCTTGCCCCAGCCGCCGGACAGCGTATCGGGGTTTTCTTTTATGTATTGCTCCATGCTGCTGCGGTCCAGCTCCCAGAAGAGCTCGTAGAATTCGTCCTCCGGCGTGGCGACGGTGGGCTCCGTCTCCTCCGGCTTCTGGTTCTCCTCGGTCCACTGGGTGTTGACGCCCACCTGGGCCTGCTGCGCCCGCTCGACCTTTGCCATGACCTCGTCAATGACGCAGCCGGGCAAAAACGCCGTGGCCAGCCACTGGTGGCGCATGGTCGACATTGCCGTCTGAATCCACATCTCCCGGTACTTTTTGATAAAGCCCAGGTCAGAGAAGACCGCCGTGCAGTACAGCCCCTCCAGGGCGACCAGCACCAGCAAAACAGAGATGATCCGGTCCACCGCCGTGCGCTTGCGCTTTTTCTTCTTCTCACCGGCTACCGCCGCCCCGCTTTTTTTCGCGGCACGGGAATAGCCGCCGTACAGTTTCACCTTGCTCACAAAAACCTCCCGAATGTTCTATTTCTTTCGGCTCAGGCAAACATCTTTGCCACCATGGAAACGGCCTGCTTGATCTCGATGTTCGTCGTATTCAGGCACAGGTCGTAGCTCTCCCGGGCGCCCCATTTCTGGCCGGTATAATATTCATAGTAATGGGCGCGCTCTTTATCGACCCGCAGGATCTGCTGGCGCAGCTCCTTGTCCGTTCTGGTCTCGTGGACCTTCGTCCGGCAGCGCTGCAGCTTGCTGGGCATCTCGGCATAGATAAAGATGCGCAGGGGATTGAGGTCCCGCAGGATATAATCCGCGCAGCGGCCGACGATGACGCAGTCCGACTTTTCCGCCATCTGCTGCAAGATCTCGCACTGGCCGCGGAAAATGCTCTGGTTCTGCTCCATCAGCGGATCATACATCATCATAAAGCTACGGCCCGTATGGATGGGGAAGGCCGTCACCGGCCGGTGCTCGACGATCTGCTGCACATACTTTTCCGAGAGCGCCGTGCGGTTGGCGATCTCCCGGATGATCTCCTGGTCATAATACGCGTAACCCAGCTGCTCTGCCAGGCGGCGCCCAAATTCCCGGCCGCCACTGCCGAATTCCCGGCCGATGGTAATGATCTTGTTCATAACGTTTCCATCCTTTCTGCATGATGCTCCGTTTTGAATCGTGTACTCACGCGCGCTGGGGATAGGCCAGACGCGCCGGGGTCCAATCCCGGATGATATCTGCGTACCAGGCGCAGACCGCACGGCCCTCTGCCAGGCTCAGGTTGCGGTAATTGCCGCATTGCACGGCAGATGCGCCGGGCATCGGCCCGGGGTATTCCGCCGCCTGCTGAAATACCTGCTGCAGCAGCGTGATGGCCGCCGCGTCCGGCAGGGTCCGGCTGTCAAACAGGAAGTAAAACCCCGTCTGGCAGCCCATGGGGCCGAAGTAGACGACACTGTCGCGCTGCGCGGAATTGCGCAGCAGCGTTGCGATGAGATGCTCCACCGAGTGGAGCTGCGTGTTTGTCAAAAGGTCGCCGGTGTTGGGCTTTTTCAGCCGCAGATCAAAGGTATGGACCGGTCCGTCCGCCCGGGAGAAATACAGCCCCGGTGTCAGGATCGTATGGTCAACCTGAAAGCTTGCGATATCCTTCATGACGCCATCTCCTCCAGCAGCCGCTGCGCCAGAGGCAGCACGACGGCGTTCAGTTTTTTCATTGCCTCGGGGAAATTAAAGTACTCCTCCTGCTGCGCCTTGCTGAACAGCCGGTCGGACACGGACTTGAGCGCCGCGAAGGCAACGCCGTTGCGCATACAGACCTGGGCCACCGCGCAGCCCTCCATCTCGCAGAGGGTGGGGTGGAACGTCTCGCAGATGCTGCGCGCCCGGGGGCAGTCCGTCGCGAACCAGTCACCGGTGGCAACGGTACCGCGCTGGAACGGGACCTGCATCTGCTGCAGCTGCCGCGCAAGCAGCGCTGCGCCGGTGCAGGGAAATTCGGTCACATTGACCGTCGAGACCAGCCCCACCGGGTCGCCCACAGCGGAGGTATCCATATCATGCTGGACGAATTGCTCTGCCAGCACCAGCGTGCCGACAGGCAGGTTCTCCATCGCTCCGGCGACGCCTGCGTTCAAAACCAGATCCGGCGCGTAGCGCGTCAGCAGCAGCTGCGTCGCCATGGCGATATTGACCTTGCCAATGCCGCCGGCGCAGGCGACGATCCCCGGCGCGACGGCGTAAAACGGCACGCCCGCGACTGTCTCCAATTTCTCGGCGCCGCTGCGCTCCAGCAGGCTCTCCAGCTCCGCCTCCATGGCGTAGACCAAGCCGATCTTTCCCATGCGGTCACACTCCTTCCGGCCGGGCCTGATAGCCCGTCTTAAAATCAACCAAATAATTCGGCTCCATACCGCTGACAAACCGCCGGACATTTTCCAGGCAAAGCATCCGGATGCGCCGCTCCGTCAGCGGCAGATGGCCGAAGCCGACGCCCGCGACATGGGGCGTCAGGATGACCTGGGGCATCTTGCGCAGCGGATGGTCCGCAGGCAGCGGCTCCGGGTCTGTCACATCCAGCCCGGCGCCCGCCAAATGGCCGGTCTGCAGCGCTTCGGTCAGCGCCGCGGTATCCACCAAACTGCCGCGGCCGACATTGATGAGGACGCTGCCCTGCTTCATCTGTGCGATGCGTTCCCGGGACAGCAGGCCCCGGGTCTGCGCCGTCTCCGGCAGGCAGCAGATGAGGGTATCGGCCTGGGGCAGCAGCCGGTCCAGCTGGGCCAGGGTCGTCACGGTGGTGAAGCCGGGGATCATCTCCCCCGCCCCGGTGCGGCGGACGCCGATGGTCGCCGCGCCGAACACCTGCAGCCGGTGGGCTGTCTCCCGGCCGATGTTCCCGGTGCCGAGGATGACGACGGTCTGCCCCTCCAGGGCCCGCTCTGCGCCCAGGTCCTCCCAGCCGCCCTGGCGCTGCTGCAGCTGATAAGCAGGCAGCCGCCGGTTCAGCGCCAGCAGCATCGCCAGCACATGCTCGGCAATCGTCGGGCCATAGACCCCGGCAGCGACGCTCAGGCGGATGTGCTGCGGGAAGGCAGGGTCGGACGTATAGCGGTCCGCTCCGGCCCAAGTCATCTGGATCCACTCCAGATCCGGCAGGTCCTGCAGCAGCGCCGTCGGCGGTTCGCCGATGACCGCCCGGGCCGATTCCAGCGCCTGGCGCAGCTGCGCCTCCGGCGCCGTCTCCGGCAGCGCCACGACCCGCAGATCCCCGGCGGCAGCCTGCAGCTGGGCCAAGTCCTTCTCTGGGTACGGTACAAGCACCAAAAGATCACGTTTCATTTGCGTGTTCCCCCTCCGCCCCGGCTCAGTACCAGGGGCTGTAAATATTCTCCTTCGAGACCGGGACCTCATAGGGATTGAACGCTTCGTTGATGAGGTTTGCCGTCGTCTCCGGCCATTCGACATAATAGGAGCCGCCGCTGATCGTGGCCGGTTCACCGGGCAGCGTCTCCATGCGCATCCCGTTGGCCTTGGCCTTGAGGACGGCCTTGCCGACCCAGACCAGGTTCCGCAGGGAGAGATTTGTCGTCGTATTCGAGGCAAGCAGACTGGCTGCCGCCGGATAGCGCAGGAATTTCGTCGGCTTGGACCACTGGGACATCGCCGCCTGCATAAAGTCCCGCTGGACCTGCACGCGCTGCAGGTCTGCCATGGCATAGCCGGAGCGGAACCGGACGACCCACATGGACTGCTGGCCGTTCAGCGTCTGCTCCCCCGCCGTCAGATTGATCTCCAGATCCTGGGACGGGTCCGAGTAAGACATATCCATGGGGACGTTAAAGCGCACGCCGCCCATAATATCTACCAGCTTTTCAAAGCAGTCCAGGTCGACAAGGATATACCCGTCCGGCCGGTAGCCGATGCACTTTTTGACATAGTCCAGCAGCACTTCCATGCCTTCCTTGCCGCCGTCGTTCACGCCGTAGACAGAGTTGAGCTTCGGCACGGACCAGCTGGCGTCGGTATACGTATCCCGGGGGAAGGACATCAGGCTCATCTGGCCATTCTTGCTGTCGAGATACAGCAGCATCATCGTGTCCGTCCGGGTGCCGTCGGCGTCCGTCCCGGCCAGGAGGATCGTGCTGCAGCCGGGCTTTCGCGCCCCCAGGGCGTCACTGGAGACCGGCTGCTTGGCAAAGATCCAAAGCGCCGCGCAGGCGATGACCAAGACGATCAGCAGCCCCAGCAGCAGCTTCAGGATCGGGTGCCGCCGCCTTTTTGCAGACCGCGGCGCGCTGCTGCGCGGCGCATCGTTTCTCGCCTTCTTTTTCCGCGGCTGACCGGATGTGTGGGCCGCGCCAGCGTCGCCGCCATAATACTCCGGGTGGTTCTCCTGGGGCCGCGGGCGGCGCTTTTGCCGGGGCGGCTGCTCAAAGTCGACATTATAGGCCCGAAATTCCGGGCAGCGAGGCTGCTCCGGATAGCCGTAGCCGGGATCATAACCGGCATTGTAATCGTTGTAATCGTTCCCATCTCCGTAGGCATCGTACCACTGGTCCGGCGCGCTGCGGCGCTGGGGCCGCCTGCTGTCCGGGCCTTCGTATTCATCGTCCTGCAGGAGCGTATCAATATTGTCCATCAGGTGCTCGTAGGGGTCATCCTCCTGCGCCGCACGTCTTCTTTCACGGGGATCCTCATGACGTCCCATAGGCTTACCTCCCGTCTTGTCCGTTCGATTTCTTCTATATCTAATATATTTTACCGCAAAACGCCGCCGCTGTAAACAAAAATCTGCCCCGCTGCGGCCAAAATCGCATTGCTGTGCCAGAAAACCTATGCTACAATACAGGAGCACCCCCCGCTGCCCTCGCAGCGGAGACAACCTGACAAAAGGCGGTTTCACAGCCATGACACAAACACACTACGACGTCGCCTGCGTGCCCTGCCCGGATTATACGCAGGTTTCCTGCCGCGCGGCCCTGCGCCAGGCCCTGGAAGCGCTAGACGGCCTTGCCTGGCTGCGCCCCGGCATGACGGTGGGCATCAAGGCAAATCTCGTCGCCGCCCACGCGCCGGACGACGCAGTCACGACGCATCCGCGTCTGCTGGCGGCCCTGTGCCAGCTCCTGCGGGAGCGCGGCGCCCAGGTCATCCTCGGCGACAGCCCCGGCGGGCTTTACACTGATGCGGCCCTGCGCCGCATCTACCGGGCCACGGGCCTGCTCGACCTGGAGGGCCCCGGCGTGCAGCTCAACTGGGACTTTTCCCAAAAGACGGCCCACTTTAAAGACGCACAGGAGGCGAAAACGTTCCAATACACCGCCTGGCTCGACGGCTGCGACGCCATCATCAATTTCTGCAAGCTGAAGTCCCACGGCATGATGGCCCTATCCGCCGGGGTGAAAAACCTCTTCGGCGTCATCCCCGGGACGCGAAAGCCCGAGTACCATTTCCAGTACCCGGAGCCCGCCCGCTTTGCCCAGATGCTGGTGGACCTGAACCTCTACTTTAAGCCCCGGCTCACCCTGTGCGACGCCGTCGTCGCCATGGAGGGCAACGGCCCGACCCAGGGCACGCCCCGGCCCGTCGGCTGCCTGCTGGCCGCCGCCGACCCCAACGCGCTGGACCTGGTCTGCGCCCACCTGATGGGTCTGACGCCCGCCCAGGTCCCGACGCTGCAGGCTGCCTGCCAGCGGGGTCTGATCCCGTCGTCAGTCCAGGACCTGGCCATTTTTGGCGACCCCGGCGCCTTTCAGCAGAAGGATTTCCAGGTCGCCCCGGTCCCGGCGAGCCTGCTGTTTCGTGATACGCTCCGCGGTCGCTGGGGCAGCGCCTTCGGCGCCGTCGCGGCCCGCTGCCTGACGGCAAAGCCGAAGCTGCACGCCGGGCCCTGCACCGGCTGCGGCCAGTGCGCCCGCATCTGCCCGGCCCGGGCCATCACCCTGCGAGGCGGCAAGCCGGTCATCGACCGCAGCGCCTGCATCCGCTGCTTCTGCTGTCAGGAATTTTGCCCCCAGGGGGCCATGCGGATCGCCCGCCCCCTCCCGGCACGCATTCTGAATCCGTGATGGGGAAAGGCAGTATGAAAAAGCCGCGTATTTGGGAGCTGGACGCCCTGCGGGGCCTGTGCATCTGCGGCATGGTGGCCGTCCATTTTGGCATCAACGCCAGTTGGATGGGCATTTTGCCGATGCCGGGCTCCTGGCTATTCCAGGCTGTGCGCATCGGCGGCGGACTCGTCTTTATCGCCCTGTCCGGCCTGTGCAGCACGCTGGGGCATCATCCGGTGCGGCGGGGGCTCGTCGTCCTCGGCGGCGGGATGCTCATCAGCCTGGTGACGGGGCTTTTGTGCGCCCTGGGCCTGGCCGCGCCGCAGCTATTTATCCCCTTCGGCATTTTGCACCTGCTGGGCACGGCCATGCTGCTGACGCCTTTGCTTGACAAGCTCCCCAGCAGAGCCCTGACCCTGTGCGCCCTCTGCCTGCTGGCGGCGGGCTATTGGTGCAATCAGATCCCCGTCCGCGCGCCCTTTCTCTTCCCCCTGGGGCTGACGACCCCGTCGTTTGCCAGCGTCGACTGGTTTCCGCTTTTGCCGAACCTCGGCTGGTACGGCCTGGGGATGTGCCTGGGCCGGGCGCTCTACCCCACCCCCCGAACACTGCTGCCGGTGCGCTGGCAAACCGCCGCACCGGTGCGCTTTTTCCGCCTCTGCGGCCGCCACAGCCTAGCAATTTACCTTCTCCACCAGCCCCTACTCTACGGCCTGCTCCTGCTGCTGCAAAAAATATAGCAAAACGGACGAAGTGTGTACTTCGTCCGTTTTCGCTGCTATTATAAAAACATTTCCAAAAGAAAAACCACCGCGCAGGCGCTGGAGGCGACCAGGAACAGATTTCCACTGCACCAGGCGACGAGCACGCCTACAACAAGCGCGCCGATGCCGGACCAAAGATGATCCGTCGCGTAGATCATGGCCGGGAAGGTCATGACCGCCAGCGTCACATACGGCACATAGTACAAAAACGACCGCAAAAACCGGTTGCGGATCTCCCGCCGGATCAGCGTCAGCGGCAAGACGCGGATGAGATACGTCACGACGGTGATGATGAGGATATAAAGATAGATATTATGCTTCATCCGGCCCCTCCCCCCATTCCGGCGACGGGGCCACCGGCGCCAGGATCGCAGCGCCCGAGGCAATGACCAGAGTCAGGATGATCGTCTTCGTGCCACTGGAGATGGCCGCCAGGCTTGGCAGCAGGTCAAAGCCCAGGCTCGCCGCCATGGACAGCACGACGACAACTAAGATCGTCCGGCTCTTTCTGCTCTGGGGGATAATGACCGCCAGGAACATCCCGTACAGCCCGACACTCAGGGCGCTGACGACACTGGCAGGCAGCACGCTGCCCATGACAACGCCCAAAAACGTCCCCAATGCCCAGCCGGGCATGACGCAGGCCATCATCCCGTAATAGAACACAGGGTTCAGCTTCTCCGGCTCCAGGATCGACAGGCCAAACAGCTCATCCGTGACGGCAAAGCCGATGGCCATCCGGTGCCCCAGGCCCGTCTTATGGTCCAGCTTCTGGCTCAGAGCGCAGGACATCAGCAAATACCGCGCGTTGGCCACCAGCTCCATAATGGCGAGCTCCAGATAGCTGGCCTGGGCGGCGATCAGCGTAAACGCTGCGTACTCCCCCGCCGAAGCATTGACGAGCAGACTTGTACACGCCGCCTGCAGCGCCGTCAGCCCCGCGCGCTTTGCTGTGATGCCCAGGGTGAACGACACGGCCAGGTACCCCAGGCTGACGGGAATGCCCGTCTTCATGCCCCGGAGAAATTCCTGCATTTTTGTCTTTGGCATACTACATCTTCTTTCCATATGGGTTGCGGCTTGCTATTATAACACACCCCTGTGCAAAAAGAAACCCGTTTCGCCAGTTTCCGCGGCAAAGGGTAAAAATAAAGGGCAAAAATTTTGCCCCCAGCGCCCCGGCCCTCGCCGCCCGGCGGCAAAAATTACATTATGTAACCTTTTGCGCCGCCGCTGCAGGGCAGGAATATGAATTTCCTGTATTTTTTCCGAAAATCTCTGGGGAAAAACCGGGATATTCTGGGGATTCCATGTGTATAAC
>CAUBQU010000024.1 GCA_958438185.1 uncultured Oscillospiraceae bacterium | reverse complement strand
AAAATGATTTTGACTCTATTTGCGCCGTGCGCGGCGCAAACTCTGCGAGGCTTTTGGGAGAATAAAAAATGCAAGAGCAGCGACAACTGCTCTTGCATTTTTTATTCACCTGCCCTCGTGCTTATTTTTCGCCTCCCAGCACGACCATGTACTCTGGCTCCTCCGCTGTGACGGTCACGGTTGCCGCCAGCTGCCCGTCCCTTTCCAGCATATATGTCCCGGGTACTAACCCCTGAAAGCTGCAGCTGCTGCGATAATAACCGTTGTCCTCCGGCGCAAGCTCCGGCACAAAGTGGAGGGCCGTGCTCTCGATCACCTCCCCGCGCCGCAGGTTAAGCCAGCAGATCTCATATTGCCCACTCTCAAATTCCGCCTGGCTCAGCCAGCAAACCACCTGAATGTTGCAGCCTGGCTCATTCTCCAGATACAAAATCTCCCCATCTGTCCATCCATTGCCGCCCACCATACGCAACGAGGCATTTTGCGCCAGACGAAAGCCGATCTGTGTGCCGTCCTCGCGCTGGAGATAGTAATCCCCCGGCGGCATGGCCATCGTCAGCGTTTCGCCGTCATAAAACGTCAGGTTCTGCATCCAATCACCTTGACTGGAATAGAGCGCCGCCCGGCCTGTGCCCCGGACGCAGACCCGCCAGCATGGCTGCGCCGCCTCCGTCTGCACCGCAGGCTGCACAGCCGAGGCCCTGGCCGCCACAGCAGGCAGCCGCAGCAGCAGCGCCGAAACCAGCAGTGCCGCCGCCAATGCCAGCACCAAAAAGCCTGTCCGAACAAGATTCTTACTCATGTCGCGCCCTCCGTTTTGCTTTGTTGGACCCAGTTTAGCACAAGTCTTTGGGGCCTTCCCACACAATCCGTCGATGCAAAATTTGCGGTGAAAATTTTTCGCCCGCTCCGCCCGGAAGGCGTGGCTTTGGAGGAAAATTTTTGCTTCCATGCCCCTTTTCCGTGCACAGTGGGCGTGTTTGTGGTATGATAGAGGAAAATGCTCCGCCGGATGGCGCGGCGGGAAGCAGGGAGGCACTTACATGGCAGCATTCGATCTGGAACAGTACCTGGCCCAGGGCGTCCGGCATATTCTGACAGGGCTGACGGCCGCCGCCGGGAAAAATCTCAAAACCGCCGCATTTCTCGCGCGCTTTGCACCGGCGGCCCAAAGCGCCAGACGCCGCCGGGCGCAGTTGGCAGCAGGCGGGGAGCATATCCCGCCCTTTCTCATCGCCAGCATCACAGAGCAGTGCAATCTGCACTGCCGCGGCTGCTATGCCAGAGCAGGCGGCGTCTGCTGTGATGGCGGCGCGGATGGCGTACTGACCGCCGCCCAGTGGGCAGATCTTTTCACCCAAGCGGCGGAGCTGGGTATCAGCTTTATTTTGCTGGCCGGCGGAGAGCCGCTGCTGCGGCAGGACGTTCTGGCCGCCGCGGCCCGGGAAAAGCGGATCATCTTCCCTGTCTTCACCAATGGCACGCTGTTTTCCCAGGATACCTGCGCCCTTTTCCTCCAAAACCGGAACCTGATGCCTGTTTTGAGCCTGGAGGGCGACGCCGCAGCGACGGACGCCCGGCGAGGTGACGGCGTCTACCGCCGCCTGCAGGATGCAATGGCCCTGCTGCATCAAAACGGCGTCCTCTTCGGCGCCTCTATCACGGTAACGCGTGAGAACCTGGCGGCCGTCCTGGCAGAGGACTTCCTCCGGGCGCTGCACGTGGCGGGCTGCCGGGCGGTCATCTATGTCGAATACGTCCCGGTCACGCAGGAGAGCCAGCCCCTTGCCCTGACGGACGCCGACCTGGCTGCGTTGGAGGCCCGGCTGGTGCAGCTGCGCGCTGCGCAGCCGGAGCTTTTGCTCATCAGCTTCCCCGGCGATGAAAAGAGCTCCGGCGGCTGCCTGGCGGCCGGGCGCGGCTTTTTCCACATCAACCCCCGGGGCGGCGCGGAGCCCTGCCCCTTCTCCCCATACGCTGATACGAACCTGACGCAGGTGCCGCTGCGGCAGGCGCTGCGCTCGCCGCTGTTTCGCCGCCTGCAGGAGCAGGGGTATCTAACGCAGGCCCACACCGGCGGCTGCGTTCTCTTTCCCCATGCAGATGAGGTTGCCGCGCTGGCCCAGGGGCGCGAAATTTGCCGGGAATAGACCTTCCTATTTCCACGCTTTTGTGCTATACTGAATTTATCACAATCACCACCAGGGATAAGGAGATAATTATGGATAAGCTGTTTGGAAACGACCTTGCCATTGTGGCAACAAAGGCCCGGCTCTTAGCGGTGGACGCGGTACATACCGCCTCGTCCGGTCACCCCGGCGGCTCGCTCTCGTGCATGGACGCACTGGTGAGCCTCTATTTCAACGAGATGAACCTGGACCCCGCCCGCCCCGACTGGGCTGACCGGGATCGTTTCGTTCTTTCCAAGGGCCACTGCGCCCCGGCGCTGTACGCGGTCCTGGCTCTGCGCGGCTATTTTGACCCGGCAGAGCTGAAGAAGCTGCGCTCCATTGATTCGCACATGTCCGGGCATCCGGATATGCGCTATATTCCCGGCGTGGATATGTCCACCGGCTCTCTAGGCCAGGGGCTTTCCACCGCAGTCGGCATGGCGCTGGCCGCCAAGGCCCAGGGCAAAGCATACCGCACCTACGCCATCTGCGGCGACGGTGAGATCGACGAAGGCCAGATCTGGGAAGCTGCCATGGCCGCTGCCAAGTGGAAGCTGGATAACCTCTGCGCCTTTGTCGACGTCAACGGTCTGCAGATCGACGGCACCAGCGAAGAAGTCATGCCGACCGAGCCGCTGGATGCAAAATTTGCTGCCTTTAACTGGCATGTCATCAAGGTAAACGGCCACGACTACGCCGCCATTCTCGCCGCCCTGGCAGAAGCCCGGCAGACGAAGGGCAAGCCCACCATGATCCTCCTCGCGACGACGAAGGGCAAGGGCGTCTCCTACATGGAAGGCCAGTGCGGCTGGCACGGCAAGGCCCCGGATGATGCGCTCTTTGCGCAGGCAAAACAGGAACTGGAAGCGACACTGCGGCAACTGGAGGGAAAGTAATATGGCAGGCAAAATTGCAACGCGTAACGCATACGGTCAGGCGCTCTGCGACCTGGCGGAGAAATACCCGGAGCTGGTCGTGCTGGATGCGGACCTGGCCAACGCGACCATGACGAAGATGTTCAAGGCCGCCTATCCGGACCGCTTCTATGACTGCGGCATCGCCGAGTGCAACATGACCGGCATCGCCGCCGGGATGGCTGCCTGCGGCCTCAAGCCCTTTACGAATACCTTCGCGATCTTTGCCACCGGCCGCGCTTACGACCAGGTGCGCAACTCCATCGCTTATCCCCATCTGAACGTCAAAGTCGTCGGCTCCCACGGCGGTGTCTCCGTCGGCGAAGACGGTGCGACCCACCAGTGCACGGAGGACTTTGCCCTGATGCGGGCTGTTCCGGGCATGATGGTCGTCTGCCCCTGCGACGGGTATGAGATGACGAAGGCAGTCGAAGCGCTGCTGGAATATGACGGCCCTGCTTATCTGCGCCTAGGCCGCCCCGCCGTCGAGACGGTCACGGACGAGATCCCCGGCTACTCCTTCGCCCTGGGCAAGGGCTGCACCCTGCGGGGCGGCAGCGATGCGACCGTTATCGCCACCGGCATGATGGTCCAGATGGCCCTCAAAGCAGCCGAGCAGCTGCAGGCCGAGGGCATCAGCCTGCGGGTCATTGATATGCCGACGATCAAGCCGCTGGACGAAGCCCTGGTCCTCCAGGCTGCCCAGGAGACCGGCGTGATCGTCACCTCGGAGGAGCACTCCGTGATCGGCGGCCTGGGCGCTGCCGTGGCGGAATACCTCTCGGAAAATTGCCCCGTCCCGGTCATCCGGCACGGCGTGGAGGACTGCTTCGGCCGCAGCGGCACCGCCGCCGCCGTCCTGGCCCACTATGGGCTGACCCCGGAGGTCCTTTGCCAGAAGGTCAAGCTGGCCCTCTCCAAAAAGCGCTGAGCCTATGAGAAAAACGCTGGAGGCTGCCGTCCAAAGTGGGCAGCTGCAGCTGACCCCGACGCAGATCGGGCAGTTGTGCCAGTACGGCGCCATGCTGCTGGAGAAAAACCAGGTGATGAACCTGACGGCCATCACAGAGCCGGAAGCGGTCGCGCAGCTGCACTTTCTCGACTGCCTGGCCCTTTTGCAGCTGGCGGACTTTGGCGGCAAAAAGGTCATCGACATCGGCTGCGGGGCCGGATTTCCCGGCATCCCGCTGCTGATCGCCCAGCCGGATCTCGACCTGACCCTGCTGGACAGCACGGCAAAACGCATCGGCTGGCTGCGGGAGGAGGTCCTCCCCGCCCTCGGGCTGCAGGCGCAGTGCGTCGCAGCCCGGGCAGAGGAGTATGTCTCCGGCTGCCGGGAGACGTATGCCATCGCCGTCTCCCGGGCTGTCGCCCGGCTGCCGGTCCTGGCAGAGCTGGCCCTGCCCTTTGTGCAGCCCGGCGGCGTCTTTCTGGCTATGAAGGGCGCCGCGGCGCAGCAGGAAGCGGACGAAGCCGCCCGGGCGATCCGCCTGCTGGGCGGCAGAATCGAAAAAATCGCCGAATATCCCATCGCGGACGCGGTACACCGGGTCGTCGTCATCCGCAAGGAGCGCGCGACGCCGCAGCGGTATCCGCGGCGCTTTGCCCAGATCCGGCAATCCCCCCTGTAGCAAGACATAGAAAGGAGCGCCGCCATGCGCGACCAGAGCAGAATCCGCGCCACAATGCTGGGCGGCGCGATCGGAGACGCCTTCGGCTATCCGGTCGAATTTCTGACCTTTGAGCAGATCCAGAAAAAATATGGCAAGGACGGTATCCTAGGCTACGACCTCACCAACGGCTATGCGGAGATCTCCGACGATACCCAGCTGTCACTCTACACCGCAAACGGCCTGCTGCTGGGCAAGACCCGGGGCTGCATGCGCGGCGTCATGGGCCCGTATGCCGGATATCTCACCATTGCATACCTGGACTGGATCAAGACCCAGCGCATGGTCCAGCAAAACAGCGCACAAAAGGCGTACTGCTGGCTGAACCAGGTACCGGAGCTGCATCACCGGCGGGCCCCGGCAGTCACCTGCATCCAGGTGCTCTCGGACAAGGCCATCGGCACCATCGAGCATCCGACCAACAGTTCCAAGGGCAGCGCCGGTGTCATGCGTGTCGCGCCCATCGGCGCTTTTTTTGACCCGCGCCAGATGCCTCAGACAGAGATCGACCGCTTGGGCGCAGAGGCCGCAGCCATCACCCACGGCAATGTCGCCGGGTGGATGCCGGCGGCAGCGCTGGTGCATATGATCAACTGCATTATCTACTGCGGTGCGACCCACGACGACTGGCCGGATCTCATCGACGACACCGTCCGCGCGATGCTGCACGGCTTTTCCAGCTACCCGGCCGACGGCATCGTCACGCCTTTAAAGAAGGCTCTGTCCTTGGCCCGCAGCAGTCTACCGGACCGGCAGGCCCTGCAAATGCTGGGCGAGGGCTGGAACGGGCCGGAGGCGCTGGCCATGGCTGTCTTCTGCGCCGTGCGCTATGGCACGGATTTTGAAAGCAGCGTCATTGCCGCTGTCAATCACGATGGCGACAGCGACACCGTCGCGTCCATCTGCGGGAACCTGCAGGGCGCCATGCTGGGCATGGAGGGACTGCCGGAGTATGATCTGGAGCCGCTGGAGCTGCGGGGCGTCATCGACGAGATTGCCCGGGACCTCTGGTGCGACTGCCGGATGCAAAAAGACTCCAATTTCTACGACGAAGACTGGTCTCGAAAATATCTGGAGGGCCGCTGGGCAGAATAGCGGGCCTTTGCAAACGCCGCGCGGGCTGAGAGGAAATTCTCCCGGCCCGCGCGATCTATTCGGCAAAAAGATGTGCATAGGAAACCGGCGAAGGGAGCACTTCCCTTCGCCGGTTCCGTTTTTGTTGTAATTTTTTGCTGTACGTTTCGGAGGATTGATCTGCTTTTCTTGCTTATTTGCTCTCGTCTGTCGTATCCGTCCCGATGCCTTCGGTCCGGATGAGGAATTTCACATGCCCCTCTGCGCCGTCGGCCAGGCCAGAGAAGCTGTTGTAATCCTTCGCCAGGTCCTGCAGGGCCGTCAGGCGGTCGATGAGCGCCGGGATATTGTCCCGATAGAGGCTGCAAAGCTTTTCAATGCCGTCGGCCTGGAATTCTTCCATCCCGTCGCGCAGCGTCTCAGCGCCGGACTGCAAAGCAGCCGCGCCCTCGGCCAGGCTCACGGTGCCGTCATAGAGCGTCTTAGAGCCTGCCTTGAGGCTGGCGCTGCCCGCGGCCACCTGGCCGATGCCCTGTGCCAGGCTCTGGGCACCCGCGTTCAGGCTGGTCGCACCCGCCTGCAGCGTGCCCGCACCTGCCAGTGCATCCTCCAAACCAGACTGCAGCGCACCTGCGCCGGCCAGCAACTGATCTGCGCCGCTGACCAACTGGCCAGCGCCTGCCTGCAGCGCGCCGATGCCTTTGTCACCCAGGACACCGACAAAGCCGCCAGCGACTTTCATCTGCACAGCCGAAACACTCGCGTCCTTCGTCGGCGCACTCAAACCCTTCAGGGCCGTGATCTGCGTCTGCAGCTCGGCAATGGCGTTATCGAGGTCCGTAGTATCTGCATCCGGCGTTGCAGCAAGCAGCGCCGTCTTTGCCGTCTCCAGCGCCGTGATGGAATTCGTCAGTTCGTCGACTGCACTGTCCCGGGCCGTTGTGACCTTCTCCCCGGCGGCATAGGCAGCGTCCAGGTCGCTGGACATGGTCTGCGCAAGCTGCTGCAGCCCCGTCAGGCTTGTTTTCAGATCTGCAAGACCGGCCTGCAGCGTCCCTGCGCCAGTCTTCGCATTTGCAAGCCCTGTATACAGGCTGGCAGCGCCTTCTTTGGCCGCGGCAATGCCGTCTTTCAGAGTACCGGTGCCATCCTGCAAGCTCAGGGTATATCCGGCCAGCGTGCCAGCGCCGGTTTTCAGCGTGCCGATGCCCGTGTCCAGGCTAGCGGCACCGTCGGCCAGGCTGGCCGCGCCATTTTTCAGGGTCACGCTGCCGTCGGCCAGCTCCGTTGCGCCGTCCAGCAGCTCTGCGGTGCCGTCGACCAGCTGCTGCGCCGCGTCCTCCAGCTCATTCAGTGAGCTCTCCAGCTCATCGGCAGTCGCGTCGGTGTCCACGTCCAGATCGTTGAGCAGATCACTGCTGGCCATGGTCAGCGTCATATCCAGGGAGAAGTCTTCCACATCCGCCGTCACGGTCACAGAATCTGACAGCTCCGGGATATCAAAGTCGCCGCTCAGCTGCAGGCTGTCGGCCAGGCCCGGTAGGCCATAGCCCAGGATGATCGTCCGGTCGCCGTCGTTTTCCACCATGCCGTGGTCAATTTCCACGTTGCTGATGCAATCGCTGTCCAGCAGCAGGCCCGTCACCATCAGGAAGGGGACGTACATCGTCCGCTGCGTGCCGCCGACATCCACCGTCTTTTTCTCGTTGTTGGTATACTGGATCTGAATGGTCAGCTTGCCGCTTTTGCCTGCCAGATCCTCCGGGGCGATCTTCTTGCCGTCCAGCAAGTACGTGAAGCTGACGCCCACGGGCAGCGCCTCAGAAGACTTGCCCTGGTAGTAGACATCGCCGCCTTTGGTATCCCAGGAGAGGCTTTCGCCGCTGCCGGACATTGTCGCGTCGCCCTTGACGACTTCAATATCACTCAGGCTGGAGCTGTCTTTCAGGACATCCTCCAGGTTCGTATTTTTCAGCCAATCGGAGACGATCGTCTCCGTCACACTGCCGTCTGCACCGGCGATGGCGTAGACCGTCTCATCCTTTTCCACCGGGCTCTGGGCCGCCATTGCGCCGACCCCCAGCGTCGAGAGCATAAATCCGGCAGCCAACAGGCCGCTGCCCAGCCGTTTCCACTGCATTTTCATCGTAATCATACCTCCTGCTTTTGCTCATGCGCACGCATCGCACACTTTGCACCATAGGTCGTTGCCAGGATGGGCCGGTCGAACACATACAGGGCCGACGGCAAGATCAGCAAGACCACTGCCATACTAATCAATGCACCGCGCGCCATCAGCGAGCACAGAGCACTGATCAAATCTACTTCGGAATACAGGCCGACGCCGAAGGTCGCAGCGAAGAAGCCCAGCGCGGAGACCATGATGGATTTTGCCGAGGTCTCCAGCGCGATACGGACCGCGTCGCGTTTGCCTTGGCCGCCCTTTCGCTCTGCCAGATACCGGTTGGTCATCAGGATCGCATAGTCTACCGTGGCGCCCAGCTGAATGGTGCCGATGACGATGGATGCGATGAAGGGCAGGACCGTTCCGGTATACGCCGGGATGCCCATATTGATAAAGATCGCAAATTCGATGATCGCCACCAGCAAGATCGGCAGCACCACCGACCGCAGCACCAAGGCGATGATCAGGAACACCAAGCCGATGGACACGGTGCTGACCACAGCAAAGTCATGGTCGGTGATGGTGATCAGGTCCTTTGTGCACGGGGCCTCGCCGATGAGCATCGAGCCGTCGTCATAGCGCTTGGCGATCTTCTGCAGCTCGGTGATCTGCGCGTTGACCTCATCGCTGGCTGTGGCATACTGGGAGCCGATCAGGACCAGCTTGTAATCCTTACTCTGGAGCATATCCTTCAGATCATCCGGCACGAAATCCTCCGGCACCCGCGAACCCAGCAGGCTATCCAGGCCCAAGACATAGCTGACGCCGTCGACGTCCTCCATGTCTTTGGACATCTGACGCACATCCGTCGCCGATGTATCGGCATCCAGCAGCAGCATGTGGACCGCGCCCATATCAAAGGTATCGCTCAGGGCGGCGTTGGCCTGGACGCTGTCCAGGTCCTCCGGCAGGGAGGAATCCAGGTTGTAGTACACGCTGGTGTGGGTGTAGCCGTAAATGGCCGGGCCCAACAGCAGCAGGAAGATCACCAGGAACACTTTATAATGCTTCGTCACGCCGCCGGCGATCCGGCCGACGTCCGGCAGCAGCGCCTTGTGGGTCGTTTTCTTGATCGCCTTATGGAAGACCAGCACCAGAGACGGCAGGATCGTGACGCAGGCGATGACGCCCAGCACGACGCCCTTTGCCATGACGATGCCCAGGTCCAGGCCCAGGGTGAAACTCATGAAGCACAGAGCGATAAACCCGGCGACCGTCGTCAGCGAGCTGCCGAGGACGGAGGAGAAGGTCTCCGCAATGGCGTGGGCCATGGCTTCCTCCCGGTCGTCGTAGCGCTCCAGGTTTTCTGTGAAGCTGTGCCAGAGGAAGATGGAATAGTCCATCGTGACGCCCAATTGCAGCACCGCTGCCAGCGCCTTTGTGATGTAGGAGATCTCGCCCATGAAGACGTTCGTCCCCAAGTTATACAGGATGGCCATGCCGATGCTCACCAAGAACAAAACCGGCAGCAGCAGCGATTCCATCGTCAGCGCCAGCACCACGCAGCTGAGGGCCACGGCCAGCAGCACATAAATGGGCTCTTCCTTCTCGCACAGCTCCCGCGTATCGGCGATGATGGCCGACATGCCGCCAACAAGCGCCTGCTTCCCGGCCAGATCCCGGATATCCTGCACCGCCTGAAGCGTTCTGTCGCTGGACGTGCCTTCTGTGAAGAAGACCAGCATCAGGGTGCTGTCGCCATTCTGGAATTGATCCAGAAGATCCCGGGGCAGGATCTCCTTCGGAACGGACAGGCTCGCGATACTGTCATACCACAGCACATCGGCGACGCCATCCACCTTGGAAATCTTCTCCCGCAGCTGGGAGACATTCTTGTCGTCCATACCCTGCAGGACGACCATGGAAAATCCGCCCTTGCCAAACTCATCCATCAGGATGTCCTGGCCTACCATCGTATCAATGTCATCCGGCAAATAAGTCAGCACATCGTAGTTGACTCTGGTAGAGATGTATCCCAGCACAGAAGGGATCAGCAGCAGGACTGCCAGGATCAGGATCAAGACGCGATGCTTGGCTATAAACCGTCCAAACTTAATCATCGGTTGTTCCGCCTCCTCGAATTGACTATCGGTCATTTATCGTCTCGCATTGTACCGCATATTTTCCAATTCGTCAAGATAAAAAATGACGAATCGTCATATTTTTTCGAAAAGTTATTGCATATTTTTTCTCAGTCCGCTATAATAGCGACGTTGGGGCTGGATAAGCCCTATTGCGCCGGGTAACTTGCCCGGCGCAGCGCACGACTAATTTCAGGGCCGCTGGCCAAGGACTGGCAGCCTGCAGGGGGAGATTCGATGAGTAAAGTCGAAGAAAACAAGCGACTCAAGCGGAACGCGATGCTGGACGCCGCGCAAAAGCTCTTTACTGACAAGGGTCTGGCCAAGACCTCTGTCTCGGATATCGTGGAAAACTCTGGCGTCGCCAAGGGGACGTTCTACCTCTATTTTAAAGACAAATACGATATCCGAAACTGGCTGATCTCCCACCGCTCCCATCAGATCCTGAAAGATGCCTACCTGGCCATGGAGCAGACGCAGCTGCAGAAGCTGGAGGATCAACTGGTCTTTATCTGCAAT
>CAUBQU010000023.1 GCA_958438185.1 uncultured Oscillospiraceae bacterium | reverse complement strand
GGCCTATGTGAGCGAGAATAAGCTCCGGGGCGTGTACCTGGAGGCGGACTCCAAACGTACGTATCCCAACGCCTCGCTGGCGGCGCAGGTCCTGGGCTTCACCAATGCGGAAAACGTCGGCTCGGAGGGCCTGGAATCCTACTATGACGATACCCTCGAAGGCAACGCCGGGGCCGTCGTCACGACAAAGGGCAACCACGAGACGGAAATGCTCTACTCCTACGAAAAATACTACGAGGCGTCCGACGGCAGCAGCCTGGTCTCAACGATCGACTCGACGGTGCAGTACTATCTGGAGAAGAACATGGAGGCTGCCATTACAAAGTATGATGTACAAAACGGCGCGTTCGGCATCGTGATGGACGTCAACTCCGGCCAGATCCTGGCCATGGCGACAATGGGGACGTATGACCCAAACAACTATCTGGAAATTTACGATGCCTCCACGCAGGAAAAGCTGCAGGAGCTCTACGACGAAGCCCAGAAGGAAAAAGAGGGCAGCACCGCTCGGGAGACGCTGCTGGATGAATACGACAGCGAGGTCGTCAAGGCGCGGCTGCTCCAATGGCGCAACCGCTGCGTCTCCGACGGCTACGAGCCGGGCTCCACGTTCAAATGCGTGACCCTGGCCGCGGCGCTGGAGGAGGGTGCTGTGACCCTGAACGACAGCTTCTACTGCGGCGGCCAGGCCAAGATCACCGGGCGTGACGATGTCCTCCACTGCTGGAAGAGCACCGGCCACGGCGCGGAGGATACGGCCCAGGCGCTGCAAAACTCCTGCAACATTGCCTTTGCCGAGATCGGCATCAAGCTGGGCGGCGAGGCGCTTTACAATTATGTCGAGGCCTTTGGCCTGCTGGAAAAGACGGGCATTGACCTGCCCGGTGAGGCGTCGGGCTATTTCTTTAGCAAGGATGCCCTGGCGGACCCGAACAGCAACGCGTCGCTGACCTCGGCGGCCTTTGGCCAGACGTTTAAGGTCACGCCTGTGCAGCTGGTGCGGGCGATCGCTGCGGTCGTCAACGGCGGCTATGTGCTTGAGCCGTATATCGTCAGCGAAGTTCTCGACGGCGACGGCAACGTCGTCCAGCGCAACGAGCGCAAGGTGCTACGCCAGGCCATCAGCGCTGAGACGTCCAAGACGATGCGGGAGCTGATGGAGAGCGTCGTGACCGAGGGCACGGCGGGCAATGCGCAGGTGGCGGGCTACGCCATTGGCGGCAAGACCGGCACGTCGGAAAAAATCGACGTCTTTGATGAGAATGGCAACCGGGTCGACGATAAGATCGTCTCCTTCGTCGGGGTCGCGCCCATCAACGATCCGCAGTATGTCGTCCTCGTCGCGCTGGATACGCCGTCCAACAGCTCTGGGTACTATGTCTCCGGCGGCGTTATGGCGGCGCCCACGGTGCGCGATGTGCTGGCAGATATCCTGCCGTACCTTGGTGTCGGCGTGGAGTATACGGATGAGAACGCCGCCAGCGTCAATATGACGATGCCCTCTGTCACGGATATGACGGAGGAGGAAGCGGCAGCAGAACTGAAGGACAACAACCTGACCTATATCGTCGTCGGCGACGGCCCGCGGGTCACGGATCAGATCCCGGCGGCGGGCGGCCAGGTGCCGGGCGGCGCCCAGGTCATTCTCTATATGGGCGAGGAAAAGCCGACGGACCTGGTAACGGTCCCCAATTTCATCGGCATGAGCGTTGCCCAGGCCAACCAGGCGATCGCCGGGACGGGCCTGTATCTGCAGTCCAAGGGCGCGAACACCGGCAGCGGGACGGTCACCGTCACGAGCCAGGATATCGAGGCCGGGACACAGGTCGAGCGCGGCACGCTGGTCACCGTCGAGTTTACGGATTCCAGCGCCCAGGATTAACGGGAGGATTTACGAATGAAATTAGAAAAGCTGCTCCGGAACGTACCCGTGACCGCCTGCACAGCGGCGCGGGAGCTGGAGATCACCGGCGTGTGCTATGATTCGCGGCAGGTGCGGCCGGGCGACCTCTTTGTCGCCGTGCCTGGCTTTGCTGCCGATGGGCACCGGTTTATCCCCATGGCGTTGGAAAAGGGCGCGGCCGCGGTACTGTGCGAGAAGGTCCCGGCGGAAGGCACCTATATCCAGACGCCGTCGACACGGGCGGCACTGGCGCAGGTCTCTGCCAACTGGTTTGGCGATCCGGCCAGCGGCATGAAGCTCATCGGCGTCACCGGGACAAACGGCAAGACGACGGTGACAACAGTCCTGAAAGAGGTCCTAGAGCGGACGCTTGGCGCAAAGGTCGGCCTGATCGGGACGATCCACAATGAGATCGGCGACCAGATCATCCCCACCGAGCGGACGACGCCGGAGAGCTTTGAGCTGCAGAAGCTGTTGCGCCGGATGGCTGACGCCGGGTGCCAGTACGTTATTATGGAGGTCTCGTCCCACGCCATTGCGCTGGACCGGGTCGCGGGGCTGCATTTTGCCGTCGGCGCGTTCACGAACCTGACGGAGGACCATCTGGATTTCCACAAAACAATGGACGATTACGCCGAGACAAAAGCCCGGCTGTTTGAACGCTGCGACGCGGCAGTCATCAATGCCGATGACCCCTACGCGCCGCGGATGCAGGCCCATGCGGCCTGCCCGGTCTGCACGACGGCGGTACATACCCCGGCGACGCTGCAGGCGCAGAACGTCAGCCTGCACGCCGACCATGTCGCGTTTGATGCGGTCCTGGACGATCAGCGGGCGGCGGTGACGCTGCCTATCCCCGGCGGCTTTACCGTTTACAATGCGATGACGATCATCGCTATCGCCCTGCAGCTGGGGCTGCCGCTGGAGAAAATCGCGGCGGCGCTGCGGCAGGTGCACCTGGTCAAGGGCCGGGTCGAGGTCGTCCCGACGCCTGGGACAGATTATACCGTCCTCATCGACTACGCCCATACGCCGGACGCGCTGGAAAACGTCCTGCGTTCCGTACAGGGCTATTGCAAGGGCCGGGTCATCGCCGTCTTTGGCTGCGGCGGGGACCGCGACCCCATCAAGCGGCCCATTATGGGCAGGATCGGCGTAGAAAACGCTGATTTGGCCGTGATCACGTCGGACAATCCCCGGACGGAAGACCCGGAGGCCATCATCGCTGATATTCTCCGGGGCGTCGAGGGAACGCAGACACCGTATGTCGTCATCCCGGACCGGCGGGAAGCCATCCGCTGGGCGATGGATCACGCGCAGAAGGATGATATCATCGTCCTGGCCGGGAAAGGCCACGAGACGTACCAGATCATCGGGACAGAGCACCGCCATTTGGATGAGCGGGAGGAAGTCGCGGCGCATCTGGCGCAGAGGGAGGCTTGAGACGGATGGCAAAATTTACGTTGCAGCAGGTGGCTGACGCGTGCGGCGGCCAGGTCGCGCCGGAGTTTGCCGCGGTCACGGTGAACGGCGTCTGCTCCGATAGCCGGAAGCTCCGCCGGGGGCAGCTGTTCGTTGCCCTGAGGGGCGCGCGGTTTGACGGGCATGATTATATCCCCGAGGCCATCAAAGCCGGGGCGGCGGGCGCAATCTCGGCGCGGGAAATGCCCGGCCTGCCGGTCGTCGTCGTGCCGGATACGCTGCGGGCCCTGGGCGATCTGGCAAGGTGCTACCGGCAGTCGCTGGATATTAAAGTGATCGGCATCACCGGCAGCGTCGGCAAGACGACGACAAAAGAGATGATCGCCGGGATTCTGGAAACGGCCTTCCGCACCGCCCGGACGGAGGGCAACTACAATAACAACATCGGCCTGCCCCAGACAGTCCTGGAGATCCCGGAGGATTACCAGGCGGCCGTCCTGGAGATGGGGATGAACCATTTCAATGAGATGTCCTATCTCACGTCCATCGCCCAGCCGGATATTGCCGTCATTACGAACATCGGCACGATGCATATTGAGCACCTGGGCAGCCGGGAGGGGATTTTGCAGGCAAAGCTGGAGATTCTCGAGGGCCTGCGGCCCGACGGCCGGACGGTCTTCAACGGCGACGAGCCGCTTTTGTGGAACCTCAAGGAGTACAACCGGGTCACGCCGCTGTACTTCGGCATTGAAAACGACGCCTGCGATGTCCTGGCCAAGGACGTGGAGACCGTCGACGGCGGGATGAACTTCCGGGTGCATGCCTTTGGCGACGAGATGGAGGTTTTCATCCCCGCGCCGGGGATGCATATGGTCTATAATGCCCTGGCGGCCATCAGCGTCGGCTATTTGATGGGAATCAAACCGGCGAAGATGCAGCGGGCGCTGGCCATGTTCCGCAACGCCGGAATGCGGCAGGAGATCATCAAGCGGGACGGCTATACCGTCATCGCCGATTGCTATAACGCAGGGCCGGAGTCTATGGAAGCGGCGCTGCAGGTCCTGGCCGACACGCCGACCCAAGGGCGGCGCATCGCCGTGCTGGGGGATATGCTGGAGCTGGGCGTCTGCTCCCCAGCGGAGCACTACCGGATCGGCCGCCTGGCCGCGCAGACAGCGAACGCGCTGTTTATCTACGGGAAAATGGCCGACCGCTATATCAGCGGCGCAGTCACCGGCGGCATGAATCAGAAGCGGGTCACGACGTATAAGAGCCATGAGGAGCTGGCAGATGCCTTGAAGCGATTCGCCAAGCCTGGCGATGTGCTGCTGTTCAAGGGCAGCCGCGGGATGCGGATGGAGCAGGCGCTGGAGCTGTTTTTCCAAAACGAAAAGAAATAAGACGAGATCATAGCTGACATGGCGCAGCAAGATCAGGATCAGAGAGTACAGGAGGAGAGCGCATGGTACGGATCATTGTAACGATTCTCTGCGCATTTATCGTGGGGCTTGTTTTGGGGAAGGTCTATATCCCCATGCTGCACGCCCTGAAAGCAGGCCAGTCGATCCGCGAGATCGGGCCGAAGTGGCACAGCAGCAAAAACGGCACGCCGACCATTGGCGGGATCATCTTTATCACGGCGATGCTGGTGTGCGTCTTTGCAGGCATCGGCAACCAGGAAGGGGATTATACGCACCTGCTGGTGCTGGCCTTTGCGTTGGTATTCGGCGCCATCGGCTTTATTGATGACTTTTTCAAGGTCAAATATAAGCGGAACTTGGGCCTGACAGCGCTGCAAAAGCTGGCGCTGCAGCTGGTGGCATCGGCGGTATATCTGTTCGTCCTGGCGAAGATGGGCAACCTGACGTGGGACCTTTACCTGCCCTTTGCCAACAAGACGGTCTATATCGCGCCGGTGGTCTATATCCTCTTTGCGGTGTTTGTCATCGTCGGCTGTGTGAACGCGGTCAATCTGACCGATGGCATCGATGGCCTGGCGACGGGCGTGACGATGCCGGTCATGCTGTTCTTCCTCATCGTCAGTGTGGCGGCGGGGCGGATGTCGCTGGCATTATTTCCCGCTTGCCTTTTGGGCGGCTTGGGTGCATTCTTATGCTATAACTTCCATCCGGCCAAGGTCTTTATGGGCGATACCGGCTCCCTCTTCCTGGGGGCGGCGGTCTGCGGGATGGCGTTTGCCCTGGATATGCCGCTGGTGCTGATCCTGGTGGGCCTTATCTATATCATCGAGACGGTCTCCGTCATGATGCAGGTGACCTATTTCAAGCTGACCCATGGGAAACGGATTTTTAAGATGACGCCGATCCACCATCATTTTGAGATGTGCGGCTGGAGCGAGGTCAAGATCTTCACGGTGTTTGTCACGGTCACGGTGCTGATGTGCGCCCTGGCCTGGTGGGGCGTCTCCGGGCGGTTTTGATGCTTGACGGCAGAAAGGAGCATTGCCATTGAAGCGCGGTAAACCGGCGATTTCGGTCGTAAAAAGTGAGCCTGTGGCGCAGAGCGCCCCGCAGGAGAAAATTGAGGTGGATGAGCGCGGCCTGGCAGATATTCCCTTTCTGATCTTAACGATCCTGCTGGTGGCCATTGGCGTGATCGTCCTGTTTTCCGCCAGCTACGCAAGAGCGTATGTCGATAAGGGCAATGCGGCGTATTATTTCGTCCGCCAGGCTGGCTTTGCCGTCTCCGGGATCATAATCATGCTGGTCATCAGTCGGCTCAACTACCAAATGTGGCGGGCGGCGTCGTTCCTGATCTTGGCGGGGGCCATCCTGTTTCTGATCGCGGTGCCGCTGGTGGGCACAGAAGAAAAGGGCGCGACGCGCTGGATCAACCTGGGCTTTGTCAGCTTTCAGCCGTCTGAGCTTGCAAAGGTCGGCATGGTGCTGACGTTTGCGGCGATGATGTCCATGTGGAAGGACCGGATGCAGACCCTGCGCTACGGTGTCGTGCCCTATGTTCTTATCATGGGCGTGATCGCGTTGCTGCTGTACCTGGAGCCGCACCTTTCGGCGACGATGATCATCCTGGGCGTCGGCGTTATCATGATGTACCTGGGCGGTACGGATAAAAAATGGCTGATCTTGGGCGGCGTTCTTGTTGCGCTGCTGCTGGTGGTGTATCTTGCCACCAAGGGCTACTCCGCCAACCGGATCACCGCCTGGCTCCACCCGGAACGGGACGCCTCGGATAAGGGCTACCAGATCATTCAGTCCCGCTACGCCATCGGCTCCGGCGGGCTGACGGGCCTGGGCTTCGGCAAGAGCCGCCAGAAATATTTGTATCTGCCGGAGGAGCATAACGACTATATTTTCGCCATCGCCTGCGAGGAGCTGGGCTTTATCGGCGCGATGGTCATCATTACGCTGTTCGTCCTTTTGATTGTCCGCGGGTATTGGATCGCCATGCACGCCAGAGACCGATTTGGCGCGCTGACCGTCGCGGGGCTCATCACCCTGCTGGCGCTGCAGGTGTTTTTGAACATCGGCGTCGTCTCCAACTTCCTGCCGGCGACAGGCATCAGCCTGCCGTTCTTCTCCTACGGCGGCACGGCGCTCTGGGTCAACCTGGCAGAGATGGGAATCATCCTCGGGGTGTCCCGGCAGAATGAGAACAACATCGCCCTGCGGCAGGCAAGGCGGGCAAAAAATGCAAAGCGTGCAGAAAAGAGGAAGCAAAATGCGAGTGATCTTCACATGCGGCGGGACCGGCGGGCACATTAACCCGGCCATCGCTGTGGCAAAGCTGCTGCAGAGCCGGCAGCCGGACTGCGAGATCCTCTTTATCGGTGCCGTCGGCGGGATGGAGGAGACCCTGGTCCGCCGGGAGGGTTTCTGCTTGGAGACGCTGAAGATCTCCAATTTCCAGCGCCGCCTGACGCCTGCGGCCATTGGCCATAATGTCAAGACGGCGGCCAATATCGCTGGGGCCATGCGCCGGGTCAAAAAGATCCTGCGCAAATTCCGGCCGGATGTGATCGTCGGGACCGGCGGCTATGCCAGCTTTCCAGCTCTCAAGCAGGGCGCGAAGCTGCATATTCCCACGGCGGTGCACGAGTCCAACGCTGTCCCGGGACTGACGACCCGGATGGTCGCCGACCGGGTAGACCGGATCATGGTCTGCTTCGAGGAGAGCAAAGCGTGCTACGCCAACGCCGACCGGGTGCGGGTCGTCGGGATGCCGGTGCGGGAGGAATTTATCTACCGCAAGCGGCGCGACGCCCGGCAGGCTTTGGGGCTGGATGAACGGCCCCTGGTCGTCTCCTGCTGGGGCAGCCTGGGTGCTCGGGAAATGAATAAAAAAATTGCAGAGTTTTTCAAGCTGGAGTCGGTCCACGACCCGTGGCAGCATATCCATGCCACAGGGTCCTACGGCTGGCGCTGGATGCCGGAATATGTCCGGCAGTTGGGTGTCGATCTGACCCAGCATCCGAATATCGACATGCGCGAGTATATTTATAATATGCCAGACCTGATGGCGGCGGCGGATGTTATCATCTGCCGGGGCGGCTCGTCCACTTTGAACGAGGTGGCGGCGGCGGGTACGCCGTGCATCATCGTGCCGTCGCCCAACGCGACGGACAATCATCAGGAGAAAAACGCCCGCATTTTGGAAAAGCGGGGCGCGGCAGAGGTCCTGCTGGAGCGCGACTGCGACGGCAAGACGCTCTATGAGAAGACCGAAGCGCTGCTGGCCGATCCGGACCGGCGCGGCAAGATGCGGCAGGCGCTGCTTTCTATGGCCGTCGTCGATTCCGCAGAGCGCATTTACCAGATCATTTTAGAACTGGCCCGGGCACGGTGACCGGGGCCTGCGCATAGGATGGGGAAACTCATCTGTGCGGAGGCGATCATTTGCAGAGCATTATCGTTGAAGGCGGCACACCGCTGCGCGGCGAGGTGCGGGTACACGGCGCGAAGAACGCGGTACTGCCCATCCTGGCGGCGACGGCAGCCCGGCAGGGGCAGTATGTGCTGCACCATTGCCCCCGGCTGCAGGATGTGGCCAATACGCTGGAGATTTTGACTTATCTGGGCTGCCGGGTCAGTTGGCACGGCGATACGATCACCGTCGACAGCCGGCCGCTGCGCCGATGCGATATTCCACAGCGGCTTATGCAGAGTATGCGCTCGAGCATCCTGTTTTTGGGCGCGCTGCTTGCCCGCTGCGGCGAGGCGGCGGTCTATGCCCCCGGCGGCTGCCCATTGGGCGGCAGACCCGTCAATCTGCACCTGGCCGCGATGGAGGCCATGGGCGCAGAGGTAACGCAAGCGCCGCCGCAGCTGTATGTCGCGGCGGACCCCTTGCACGGAGCCACGGTAACACTGACCTATCCCAGCGTCGGCGCGACGGAGAATATCATGCTAGCCGCCCTCAGCTGCCACGGGACCGTCACGGTCTATAACGCGGCCAAGGAGCCGGAGATCGAGGACCTGGCGGGTTTTTTGACGGCCATGGGCGCAAGCGTCATGGGCGCTGGGACAGCGGTGCTGCAGATCACCGGCAGCCGCCCGACCCACGACGCGAGCTATACCATTATGCCGGACCGCATCGAGGCGGCGACGTTTCTGGCCGCCGCGGCAGCCACCGGCGGCAGTGTCCGGCTGCGGGGCGTGCGGGTCGCGCACCTGTATGCCGTGGTGCAGGCCCTGCAGCAGGCCGGGGCCCGGATCGACACCGGCCCGGAGACGCTGTATCTGCGCGCCGGGCCGCTGCATGCCATTCGCCCGGTACGAACGGCGCCCTACCCGGGCTTCCCGACGGATGCCCAGGCGCTTTTGATGGCGGCGCTGCTGCGGGCCGACGGCATTACGATTTTAGAAGAACAGGTCTTTGAGAACCGCTTTCAGCATGTAGCGGCGCTCCAGGCCATGGGCGCAGATATCCAGGTGGCCAATCGCATCGCCCGCATCCGGGGCGTGACCTGGCTGCACGGCTGCGACGCCGCAGCGACGGACCTGCGGGGCGCGGCGGCGATCATCGTCGCGGCCCTGAGCGCTGAGGGCAGGACCTGTCTGACGGGGATCTCCCATCTGCTGCGCGGCTATGAACAGCTGGATTGGAGCCTGCGCCAATTGGGCGGCCAGGTCCGCCTGCAAGACGAGACGCCCCAAGGAGGCACTTGGGATGAAACTACATAGAAATCCGGTTTTTCGGCCCTGGGGCGGGAAAACCAGGAGCCGGAGGAATTGAGAATCCATGGAACATAACGAACCGAGACAGGAAAGAAGCCCGGCCCCCCGGGATCATACGCAGCGCCGCCGCGCGGAGATGCAGCGTCGTCCGGCCCGGCAGCGCCCAGACCGGGCCCGGCAGAAAAAAACGGCGGAAGGTGGCCCTGTCCGGGAAGCGGGCGCAGACCGGGCAAAGCGCCCGGCTCGCCAACGGCCCCGCCCGGCAGACCGACGCGCGCCCCGGCCGGAGGGCCAGGCGGCAGAACGCCGCCGCGATTCGCATCCGGCCCAGCGGCAGACGCGCCGCCCGGCGAAGAAGCCAGCCTATGGCCGCCTGTTTGACCATCGCTTCCGCGTCCGCCTGATCACGACGCTGGCGCTGGCGGCGGCGGTGATCCTGTGCTTTATCGTTTTCTTCCGGGTCAATACCATTTCTGTCACCGGCAACGAGAAATATACCCAGCAGGAGGTCCTGGATGCGTCCGGGATCGAAAAGGGCGACGCGCTGCTGCTGGTGAATAAGAGCGCCGCCGCCGGGAAGATCATCGCGGCGCTGCCGTATATTGACCAGGTCCGCATCGGCGTCGCGTTCCCCAATGTGGTCAGGATCGAGGTCAAGGAGCTGGATACGGCCTATGCCGTGGCGGCTTCGGACGGAACGTACTGGCTGATCAACAGCAGCGGCCGTGTCGTGGAAGAGACGACGGCCAAGGCCGCCGCCGGGTATCTGCAGCTGACGGGCTTCCAGGTGGACCCGCCCAAAGCGGGCGATACCATCTCCGCCAGCAGTGCGGCAGCCAAGACCGATACGCAGACCGGCGATGCGGCATCCGGCGACCAGACCGGCGACACGACTGGCGATACCGCATCCAGTGGGGAGACGGCAGCCAGCGCGGACCCCGCTGATGATGCGACGCCCAAGGAGCGGCTGCAGACGGCGCTGGAGATCCTGCAGGCGCTGGAGACCGGCGGTGCGGCCGGGGTCACGCAGGTCGATGTCACATCTTTGAACGATATCAAAGTTTTTTATGGAACGCAGTATGAGGTGGACTTTGGTGCGGCGGTGGACCTTAGCTATAAGGTCGAGTATATGCTTGCCGCTGTGGCCCAGCTC
>CAUBQU010000022.1 GCA_958438185.1 uncultured Oscillospiraceae bacterium | reverse complement strand
AATACGCGCAGCAGCATCGCGCTTGTGCAAAAAATGCGACAGTTAGGAGGGCACGATATGTCCAATCGGATGTTCCAGAATGTCATCCTCCAGATGAAGGAGGCGACAAACCGCCAAATCGGCGTAATTGATTCCGAAGGTTGTGTGATCGCCTGTACCGATATTGCAGTCATCGGGGAAAAATGGGCGGAGCTTGCCATTCGGATCAGCAGTTCTTCCGAATCTCTGATCACCTTCGACAAAAAAACCTTCAAAGCGCTGACGACGGGCAACGCCGCCTACTTTGACTATGCCGTTTACGTCTCCGGCGACGACGAAGCCGCCCGGAGCCTGTGCCTGATGGCCTATGTCGCCATCAACAGCGCCAAGATCTACTACGAAGAAAAGCACGATAAGAGCACCTTCGTCAAAAACATTATTATGGACAACATCCTGCCCGGCGACATCTATATCCGGGCCAAGGAGCTGCATTTTGCGACGGACGTGCAGCGCGCCGTCCTGCTGGTCCGGCAGAACAGCCGCGCGGACATCGCCGCGGTGGACGTGCTCCAAGGCATGTTTACCGACCGGCAGCAGGATTTCGTGATCTCCATCAACGAGAGCGATATCGCCGTCGTCAAGCAGATCACCCCCAACGGGGAGGATCTGGACCTGGTCAAGCTGGCGCAGACCATCGAAGATACCCTGCGCACCGAGCTCTTCATCAAAACGACCATCGGCATCGGCACCGTCTCCAATCACCTGCGGGAGCTGGCCGATTCTTATAAAGAAGCGCAGGTCGCCATCGAAGTCGGCAAGGTCTTCGAGACAGAAAAGAGCATCCTCAGCTATGAAAACCTGGGGATCGGCCGCCTGATCTACCAATTGCCGACGACCCTCTGCGAGATCTTCCTCTCGGAGATCTTCAAGAAAAACTCCATCGACTCCCTGGACCAGGAGACGCTCTTCACCATCAACAAATTCTTTGAGAACAACCTCAACGTCTCCGAGACCTCCCGGAAGCTCTTTGTCAACCGCAACACCCTGTTCTACCGGCTGGAGAAAATCAAAAAGCTCACGGGGCTGGACCTGCGGGAATTTGACCACGCCATCGTGTTCAAGGTCGCGTTGATGGTCAAAAAGTACCTCAACTCCCGGGACAACCGGGTGGTATAAATGCTATAACCAGACCGCCCGCTGCCAACGCGCAGCAGGCACAGGAGAAGCAGTATGATCGAATTTCAGAATGTCACCAAAACCTATGACAACGGCACCGAAGCCATCCGCGGCATCGACCTCCGGATCGAAGACGGCGAATTTGTCTTTCTGGTTGGCCCCTCCGGCTCCGGCAAATCCACCATCATCAACCTGCTGACCGCGGAGCTCACGCCCACCAGCGGCAGCATCCATATCAACGGCTTCGAGCTGGAAGGGATCAAGAAAAAGCAGATCCCCTACCTGCGGCGGACCGTCGGCGTCATCTTTCAGGACTTCCGCCTCATTGAGAAAAAGACAGTCTACCAAAACGTCGCCTTCGCCATGCGCGTCATCGGCGCGCCTGAGCGGGAGATCCGCAAGCGCGTGCCCTACGTGCTGGACCTGGTCGGCCTCGGGGATAAAAGCAAAAGCTACCCCGATGAGCTCTCCGGCGGCGAGCAGCAGCGTGTGGCCGTCGCCCGCGCCCTCATCAACAACCCGGCGATGATCGTCGCCGACGAGCCGACGGGCAACCTGGACCCGGGCAAATCCCTGGAGATCATGCTCCTGCTGGAGCAGATCAACGCACTGGGGACGACGGTCCTCGTCGTCACCCACGAGGCCGACATGGTCGACCGCTTCCACAAGCGAGTCATCGCCATCAATGAGGGCAAGGTCATCAGCGACGGAATGGACGGGTATTTTAACTATGAAGAACAATAATTTCGGTTATCTGGTCCGGGAGGGCGTCCGCGGCATTTTTCAGCACGGGTTTATGTCCTTTGCCGCCGTCTGCGTGACCGTCGCCTGCCTGATCATCGTCGGCAGCTTCTCCCTGATCCTCTACAATGTCAATACCATGGTCCGGGATCTGGAAAAGGAAAATCAGATCCTGGTCTATATCGACGAAAGCTATTCTGAAGCCGAGGCCAAGAGCGTTGGCTCCCAGATCAACTTGATCGACAATGTCGCCAAGGCCGAGTTCGTCTCCCGGGAGCAAGCGCTGGATAACTTCGTCGAAGAACAGGGCGATGCGACACTGTTTGACGGCGTCCAGTCCACCAATTTCCGGGACCGCTTCGTCGTCACCCTGGAAGACAACAGCAAAATGCAGCAGACCATCGAACGCCTGCAGGCCATCGAAGGCGTGGCGAAGATCACCGCGCACGATGAGCTGGCCCAGGGCTTCAGCACCATGGAGCGGGTCGTCCAATTCGTCTCCGTGGCCATCATCGTGCTGCTGCTGGTCGTCTCCCTCTTCATCATCTCCAACACGGTCAAGCTTGCCATGTATGACCGCAAAGAGGAGATTGCCATCATGAAAATGGTCGGCGCGACCAATGGCTTTATCCAGCTGCCCTTCGTCGTGCAGGGCTTCATCCTCGGCGCATTCAGCGCCGTGATCGCCTTCCTCGTCGAGTGGGGCATCTATGATTTGCTTGTCACAAAGATCGCCGAGGTCGATTCCATGCAGCTGTTCCAGTTCGTCCCCTTCGGGAGCGTCGTCTGGGTCATGGTCGCGACCTACGCCGTATCGGGTCTGTTTGTTGGTATTTTCGGCAGCGTCATGTCCATCCGGAAATTCCTCAACGTGTAATTCAGGAGGTATTCCTATGTCAAAGCAAAAACGTTTTATCGCAGCCATCGTCGCTGGCATCTTAGCCCTTGCGATGATCGTCAGCCTGATCGCATCGCTGGCCTATTCTGTCAGTGCGGCGTCCTCGTCCTCCATCCAGTCGCAAATCGACGCACTGGAGCAGCAGCAGGAGAACATCTCCTCCCAGCGGACAGAGCTGGAAAACAGCATTTCCGCCAACCAGTCCAAGACGCAGGACCTTGTTTCCCAAAAAGCCGCCCTTGACCAGCAGATCGAGCTGACACAAGAGGAGATCGACAACCAGACGGAGCTCATCCAGCAGTACAATCTCCTGATTGCAGAAAAGCAGAGCGAGCTGGACGAGTCCCTGGCCCAGCAGCAGGAGCTCAACGAGAAATATCACGAGCGTCTGCGGGCCATGGAGGAAAACGGCAAGGTCTCCTACTGGTCTATCCTCTTCAAGGCCAGCAGCTTCTCCGATCTGCTGGACCGCATTGATATGATCCGGGAGATCGCCTCCTCGGACCAGGAAATGATGCAGCAGCTGCAGGACGTCGCCAAGCAGATCGAATCCGAGCGTTCGGATCTGGACGCCCAGCGTACCGCCCAGGAAGCCGTCCAAGCCCAGCTGACCGAGACGCAGGCTTCCCTGGAATCCCAGCGCAGCGAGTCCGACGCCCTCATCAATCAGCTTCTGAGTGATACGGCCGCCATGCAAAAGCTCTATGACGACTATGAATCCCAGGAGTCGGCCCTGCTGGACCAGATCGCAGCCAAGGAGCAGGAGTACACCCAGGCCGTCGCCGCTGAGCAGGCCGCTGCCGCAGCTGCGGCAGCCCAGCAGCAGCAGAACAATAACAGCTCCTCCGGCGGCAGCTCCAGTGGTGGCAGCTCTTCCGGCGGCAGCAGCGGCAATAGTTCCAACGCCCCCGCCTCCTCCGGCTTCCTGTATCCCCTCCCGGCAGGCAGTGCGTATGTCTCCTGTGCCTACGGTCCGCGGACGCACCCGGTCACCGGCAACTACAGCTTCCACAACGGCGTGGACCTGGCAGCCCCTGGCGGCACCCCGATCTACGCGACCAAGAGCGGCACCGTGACGACTGCGACTTACAACTCCGTCTATGGCTACTATGTCACCATCAACCACGGCGACGGCTTCTCCAGCCTGTACGGCCATATGACCCGCTACGTTGTCTCCGCTGGCCAAACGGTCACCCAGGGTCAGGTCATCGGCTACGTCGGCACGACGGGCCTGTCCACCGGCAACCACCTACACTTCACCATCTTCTACAACGGTTCCACCGTGAACCCGATGGGTTACATCTAATTTCATATCATTTCATACATCCGCCCCCAACCGGGGCACACCACATAAACCAACAGGGCGCATTCCCAATCTGGAATGCGCCCTGTCTTTTATTCGCCCGGCATTTCTGGTATTTCTGCTATTTCCGGGTCTTCCGGCAGCTCCGGCGGCGCGGCGGGCAAGGGCACAGCGCAATCCACCGGGCTGCCGCCGGCGTAAAACGCCGCCAGGGACCACTGCCGCACCCACCAGACGCGCCCGTCGATCTCCGCCTGCTGCAGGCGGGGAAAATCCTCCACCGGCGCGCCCTCGTCGCCGCCGGGCGTCGCCACCTCCACGCAGTCTGCCGCGATACGCCACAGCAGCGCCCCGTCCTGCTGCCACGCGGCCCATTCCGGGCGGCAGCAAGCCGCGCAGGCGATTCCCTGCGGCTGGCTGGACCTGGCCAGCTTCCGGCAGCAGCGCAGCCCATCGTCCGCCGGGGCCGGTGTCCCCAGCAAAGCGCTCTGGTCCTCCCCCACCAGGTAGACCCGCAGCAGCCCGCTCTGCCCTGGCAACTGCACCGTCCAGTTATCATACAGCCCCACCGGCTGCCGAGTCACTGTCCCGACCCGGGTGCGGAACGCGTAAATTGGATACTCCTCCACAAAGCGTCATCTCCCTTCAGGCCATTGTATGCCACTGCCAGCGCAGCAAGAACCGCGACCTTCGCCGCTCCCCGTACGCCAATCCACAGCCGCAGTACCCGCCCCCCTTCCGTGGGGCCTGGCGCACACAAAAAATGCCCCGCCGGTCCGCCCTGTAAGGGAGGCCGGTGGGGGCGTTCTGTTTTCGATTGTATTTTGTTATGGGTGCTTTGTTGTGTGTACTTTGTTACGCCTTCTCGCTGTTTCGGATAAACCGCATCAGGATGGAGGCGACTTGGGCTCTGGTCGCGTTGCCCTGGGGCTTCAGGATCGTCCGGCCGCCTTCGGCAGTGCCGCTGATGATCCCCTCGCCGACGGCCCAGGACAGTGCCTCCCGCGCCCAGCCGCTGACCTGGCCTTCATCCGGAAAGCCCGCGAGCTCGCCCCGCTTGCTGGTGTCCAGCCCCGTCAGCTTCGCGTAGCGGAACAGGATGGACGCCATCTGCTCCCGGGTGATATTCCCGTTGGGCGCGAACCGGCCATTGCCGACGCCGCTGACGACACCGTTTTCCGCCGCCCAGGTGACCGCTTCCGTATACCACTGCCCAGCAGGGACATCCGTAAACGGATTTTCCCCCGCCTCCGGCCGCCCGGCGTAGCGCCACAGCACCGTCACCAGCATCGCCCGGGTCATCGGCTCCTCCGGCCCAAACCGGCCGTTCCCAACGCCCGCCATCAAACCATGTTCGACCGCATACTGCACCGCACTCGCATACCAGGCGTTTGCCGAAACATCCGAAAATCCGAGCGAATCCTCCGCCCCGCAGCGTATGCAGAAGCCATTGGCATACTGATGCCCCAGCGCCGGGACGATTTGATCCCGGTAGCGATCGCCGCAGCTACCGCATTCCATGATCACATAGCCTTCCTCTGTACAGCTCGCGCCACACACTTCTATCGTATAATAGTTATGTTCTGCCCTCGCCACATAGGAATCGCGATACGTATCGCCGCAGGCGGCGCAGGTGTGGGCCGTATACCCTTCCGCCGTGCAGGTCGGCTTCGTTACCGTATCCAGATACCAGTGGGAGAAGACCTTGCAGTCCCACAGGGTGGTCGGGTAGCCGCTGTAGCTTGGCGTCGTCCAGTTTTCTTTGCCTGCGATGTAGGAGAGCACCAGGCCCGGGATCGCGGATACTGTCGCATTCTCCCCGTCCATCCAGAAAGCGCGGGTGCCAAGCTCCGGCGCGTCGCCAGCAAACCCGGTGGCCTTGAGCGCTTTGCAGTTGTAGAACGCATAAGCGCCAATGCTCGTCACTTGGTCCGGGATGACAATGCGCTGCAATTGACCGCAGCCTTCAAAGGCAGATTCGCCGATCTTCTGCAGGCCACGCGAAAGCGTAGCGTGCTGCAGACTGCTGCAGCCCTGGAACGCAGATTTTCCGATCGCCCGAACCTCGTCCGGGATGCGGATCTCCGTCAGACTGCTGCAGCCCTGAAACGTAGATGCGCTGATACTCGTTACACGGTCCGGCAGCTCAATGCTTTTCAGGCTGCTGCAGCCCCGGAAGGCAGAACCGTTGATTACCCACACGCCATCCGGCAGCGTAATCTGCTCCAAATTGATGCAATCCAGGAATGCGTTCCCCCCGATGATCTCGACGTCATCCGGCAGCGTAACGCTTTTCAGATTGGTGCACCCCCAGAAGGCTTCACCCGGGATTTCGGTCACACGCGCAGGGATCACAATACGCTCCAGGCTGCTGCAGTCTCTAAATACATCCCAGGCAAGGCTCGTGAGGCTGTCCGGCAGCGTGATTTGCCGCAAGCTGCTGCAACCCCGAAACACATAACCGCCGATGCTCGTTACACTATCCGGGATCGTAATGTTCGTTAAGCCGCTGCAGCCGCTGAATGCTGCATAGCGGATGCTTGTCACGCCCTGCGGGATCGTGATCGTTTGCAAGCTACTGCAGTCGGAAAAGGTGTTATCGCTGATCTCCCGCAGGCGTGCAGGCAATGTGATCTGCGCCAGGCTGCTGCAGCCAGAGAACGCCGATTGACCGATGCTTGTGATATTCGCTGACAGCGCGATACTCGTCAGCGCATCGCAATTAAAAAAGGTATAATCTCCGATCTCCGTAACACTGTCCGGCAGTGTGATGCTCGTCAACGCACTGCAACCGAAAAAGGTCCGCTCTCCAATCGACGTGACACGGTTCGGCAGCGCGATACCCGTCAACGCACTGCAATAGGAAAAAGCCTCCGCGCCGATCGATGTGATACCGTTCGGCAGCGTGATACTCGTCAACGCACTGCAACAGGAAAAGGCGCCTGCCCCGATTTTTGTCACGCTTGTGGGGAGCGTAATCGTGGACGCATTAACCACATAATAAAAGGCGTTCGCACCAATCGACGTGACCCCCGATTCGACCACGACGCTTTTGATCTTCCACCTATTGCCCTCCCACGCGGTCGAATTAGTCTGATAGTCCGTCATTTCGCCCGTGCCGCGGATCGTCAAAACGCCGTCGCCATCCAGCGACCAGGTCAGGCTCTCTCCACAGGTGCCGGAGTCTACGACCTCCGCTGCCTCCATCCTGCCGCACAGCCCCAGCGTCAGCAAGCAGACGCACAGGCACAGCGCGATGCGATAACACCATCGTTTCATCTGGTATCCTCCTTGATTTCTTTTTCTGTCCGCATTCTGCGGAACGGGTCACTCTCTGCTCCCTATTATAACCGTCACTACAGGAAAAAGCAACGACAGCTTCCAAAATCCTCCCCACACAAGCGCACAACGCCCCGGGCGGCAAACTGCCATCCGGGGCATTGTATGCTGTATTTCCTGCATTCTCACCCATGCAGGCCAAAGCTGACGGCGATGGCGCCGTCGACCTGGTTCATCAGGGCTTCATCCAGCCTGCCCATATGCTCGCGCAGACGTTTTTTGTCAATGGTCCGAATCTGCTCCAGGAGCACAACGGAGTCCTTCGTCAGGCCGACCTCATGACCGGCCAGGGAGATATGGGTCGGCAGCCGCGCCTTCCCGGTCTGACTGGTGATGGCCGCGGCGATGACCGTGGGCGAATGCTTGTTGCCCGTATCGTTCTGGACGATCAGCACAGGCCGGGTCCCGCCCTGCTCACTGCCCACCACCGGGCTCAGATCTGCGTAGAAAATGTCGCCTCGTTTTACCTTTGTATCCATATCGCTGTCACTCTCCGCGAAAAATCGTTATCAGCACCTCGCGGTGCGCTAACTGTATTCTCCCACGCAGAGGCCGGTTTTATACCGCCACACTGGCTCTCATTTCATTCTACGCACGCTGCCCCGCCGGTGTGCGGCATAACTACACTATACGATATACTGCAAAATGCCAACCTGGCGGCCGCCCTGGAAATAGAGCCGTGTCATGCGCTTGTTGATATCGCAGGTCAGCTCATACGAGATCGTATCGAGCTGGGCGGCCAGATCGTCGCAGCGATTGGCCCCGGGGACCGGACCGAAGACGACGACCTCATCCCCCACGCCGACCGGCCCGGCTTCGGAGACGTCCACCATGCACATATCCATGCAGATGCGCCCGATGACCGGCGCCTGCTTCCCGCCGACCAGGAACGAGACCCGGTTCGACAGACGCCGGGGCAGCCCGTCGGCATAGCCGATGGGCAGGACTGCCACCCGCCGCGGTGCCGGGGTGCAGTAGGTCCTGCCGTAGCTGATATAGGTCCCGGCTTCGTATTCACGCACCTGGCTGACCGTCGTCCGCAGGGTCATGACCGGGCGCAGCGGCAGCCGGTCCGCCAGCGCGGGCTCCGGGCTAAGGCCGTAGGTCGCGATACCGGGGCGGATCATATCCAGCGCATAGTCCGGGTACTGGATCGTCGCGCCGGAGTTGGCACAGTGGCGGATGAGATCGCAATACCCGGCGTCCGCCAGCCCCTGGCAGACGGCCTGGAAGCGGGCAAACTGGCCCTGGGTATAGGCCTGGTCCGCCGGGTCCAGAGAATCGGCCACGGAAAAGTGGGTAAAGACGCCAGTGGGCGCGAGATTCGGCAGACTGGCGATCTGCAGCAGCTCGTCCAGGGCCTTGGCCGGGTCCTCCGCGCTGACGCCCAGGCGGGACATGCCCGTATCGACCTTCCAATGCACCGGCAGCCGCAGGCCCGTCCCCTCCAGGCGCTGGCTCAGCCGCTGGGCGTATTCCAGGCTGTGGATCTCCTGGTGGACATTCATCTGCGCCATCTCCGCAGCATAGCGGGGGGGCGTATAGCCCAGCAGCAGCACCGGCAGCCGCACAGCCGCCCGCCGCAGCTGCACCGCCTCCTCGAGATTCGAGACGGCCAGATAATCCGCCCCCAGCTCCTCCAGCGTGTGGCTGACCTGCACGGCCCCGTGGCCGTACGCGTCCGCCTTGACGACGCCCAGGAACCGGCAGCCGTCCGCCACATGGCCCCGCAGCTGATGATAGTTATACTCCAGATGGTCCAGATCAATTTCTGCCCATGTCCGCTTTAGTAGATCCATTGTCTTTTTGTCCTTCCTATGCCTGTGATCCGGCGTTTGGAGCCTTGCTTCCAAACACCTAGTATAATTGAAAATCAGAGAGCTTCACGCCCGCCTGGCTGACACCGTCATACCAGATCGACGCGTAGACCGGCGCGCCCTCGGAAAACCAGGTCTCGACCTGGAGCGTATCGTCCTCATAGCCGTTTTGATACAGCACGACGGTATACGCATGGTCGCTGCCCGCCTGGGCGATGTACGACCCGGCCCAGCTCTCGCCCAGCACCTGGGGCAGCGCCACCGGCGCTAATTTTTCCGCCGCCAGCAGGGGCGTCTCCAGGGCAGTGGCCGCAAAGGTGACAGTCTTCCGGTCCGTATCAACTGTCCCAGCGATGCCGGAGATGGAATCCGGGGCGGCGACGGTAAAATCCAGCGCCCCGCTCTGCGTGTCATACCGGCACTGGAGCGTAAAGGTCGTCGTATAATCGCCGTGATCCGCTGTGATCTCCGCCTGGAAGCTGCAGCCGCCCGCGTTGCACAGCGCAGCGCGGAACGCCGTCGCCTCCTCCATGCACGCCGCGGGCGCGGTGCAGCTGCCCAGCAGCACGGCCAAGGCCAGCAGCACCGGCAGCAACGCAAAAATTCGCCGCAAATGCTTCACATCCTTTATGGTAAGAGTCGTGAAGCGGCGTTGATGAGATCCGAGGGCGTCATGCCGTATTCCCCGCGCTCTGCCGCGCAGCGGTCCCCTGCCGCGCCGTGGAGCCAGGCCGCTGCCGCCGCTGCTTCCAGCGGCGCAAGCCCCTGCCCCAGCAGCGAGACCAGCATCCCCGCCAGGACATCGCCGCTGCCGCCGGTGGCCATGCCGGGGTTCCCCGTCTCGTTGCGGTAGAGCCGCGTGCCGTCGGTAATGGCCGTCCGGTAGCCCTTCAGGAGGACCACCGCGCTAAGCTGCCGGGCAAGCGCCAGCGCCCGGTCCGCCCGGGTATCAAAATCCGCAGGCGGCAGCGCAGCGCCGGGAGACAGGCGGAGAAATTCGCCGTCATGGGGCGTCAGGATCAGCGGACAGGCCGCCTCACGCAGTCTATCTATATGCCCAGCCATGGCGTTTATGCCATCGGCATCCAGGACGACGGGGCAGCGGGCCTCACCCACCAGGGCAGCGACCAGCGCATCTAACGCCTCGCTCCGGCCCAGGCCCGGGCCGATGAGGCAGGCGTCCGCCTTTGCAAGCAGCTGCGTCAGCGCAGGCGCCGCCTGCAGGCTCAGCCGCCCGGCTTCGTCGTCCGCCATCGGCATGACCATTGGCTCGTCCAGCTTCGCCGCGACGATGGGCCAGACCTGCCGCGGCGTCGCGACGGTGATGAGCCCCGCGCCGGTCCGCAGTGCAGCCCGGGCCGCCAGCGACGCCGCGCCGGTAAAGCCGACGCTGCCGCAGACCAGCAGCACCCGCCCGTAATCCCCCTTATGAG
>CAUBQU010000021.1 GCA_958438185.1 uncultured Oscillospiraceae bacterium | reverse complement strand
GATAGATTTTATCAAGTGTTACCATTTTTTAATCCGATTCCTTACCTGCGAGATAGTGAATAAACTGCTGCGCCGTGCGGCCGGAGACGCCGCCGTGGCGAATTTCCCAACGATCGGCCAGCCGCAGCAGCTCTGCCTCGTCCATCGGCCGAGGCAGCTGCCGCGCCGCCAGCGCCTGGACAATCTCATGGTACTGCTGACGATTGGGGATGCTGAAATTGATCGTCACACCGAAGCGGGCGGACAGGGAGAGCTTCTCCTCCATGGTGTCCGAATGATGGATATCGCCCCGCGTTTCCATGTCATCCCGGTCCTTCCAGGTCTCCTGCACCAGGTGGCGGCGGTTGGAGGTGGCATAGATCAGGATGTTGTCCGGGCGGGTCTCCACGCCGCCTTCGATGACGGCCTTGAGGAATTTGTACTCCATCTCCGACTCCTCAAAGGAGAGGTCGTCGATGTAGATGATAAAGCGGTAGTGCCGCTGCTTGATTGCCGCGATCACGGCGGACAGGTCGTGGAACTGGTGCTTATAGATCTCGATCATCCGCAGACCGTCGTCATAATACTCGTTGAGCAGCGCCTTGACACACGAGGATTTCCCCGTCCCGGCATCACCATAGAGCAGGACATTATTGGCGGGCTGACCGCGTAGGAACGCCTCGGTATTGCGCACCAGCTCCTGCTTTTGCAGCTCGTAGCCCACAAGGTCTGCAAGCATCGTCTTATCCGTATTGTTGATGGGCAAAAAGGTCACGCTGCCATCGGCGCCGCTGCGGATGCGGAAGGCCCGGTTCAGGCCGAACATCCCCACGCCGTAGTCCCGGTAGCAGGTCGTGACGATGCGGAAGAACGCCTCGGTGCTCTCCGACTGGGCCAGGGCGCGGCTCGTTTCCCGCACCAGGGCGCTGACGCTGCGGTAATAGCTCTTTTCCGGCTTGGCAATGGCACGGTAATGGGTCAGCACCTGGAAGCAATCCAGCCCCAGCGCCGCCTCAAAGGAGGCAAAATCCCAGCAGAAAAGCCGCCGGAACACCGCAAGATCCGCCATGGCAAAATGGAGGATGGACCCATCCGACACACCGACTCGCTCCGCGGTCAGGGAGAAGGAATTCTCCGTCGTCAGCAGCAAAAAGGTCAGATAATCCTGCCAGAGATTCTCGTCAAAGCCATACTGGGTCGCCAGATCCAGCAGACGCTTGACCTGGTGGTGAACCCGCTGGGCCAGCGCAGCGCGGGACATTGCCCCCTGCTTCCAGTCGCGGTAGACAGACGCCAGCTGGGAGAGGATGCTCTCCTCGCCCAGTTCGCTGAATAATACTAGTTTTGCAGTCAGTTCATCCATGGCATCACAGCTCCGCCAGGATCTTTTCCGTCATTTCTGTGCAGGACAGCGGGGCTGTGCCGCTGCCCGCGATATCCGCCGTACGCCAGCCCGCCTGCAGGACCCGGTCGACCGCCGCTTCGATGGCGTCGGCCTCGGCAGCACAGTTCAGGCTGTAGCGCAGCAGCATGGCCGCGGAGAGGATCGTGGCGATGGGGTTCGCCTTATTCTGCCCGGCAATGTCCGGCGCGGAACCGTGGATCGGCTCATACATGCCCCGGGTACCGTCGCCCAGGGAGGCCGACGGCAGCAGGCCGATGGACCCGGTGATTTGCGACGCCTCGTCCGAGAGGATATCGCCAAACATATTCGACGTCACGACGACGTCAAACTGGGCCGGATTGCGGACCAGCTGCATCGCAGCGTTATCCACCAGCATATCCGTGCAGGTGACATCCGGATAGTCCGCTGCGATGCGGTGGACCGTCTCCCGCCAGAGCCGGGAGGATTCCAGGACATTGGCCTTGTCGATGCTGATGACCTGCTTGCGGCGCTTGCGGGCCGCCTCAAACGCGACTCTAGCGATCCGCTCGATCTCCATCACGCTGTAGCATTCGGTATCATAGGCCTCCGGGCCATACTTGCCGTCGCGGCGGCCCCGCTCACCGAAGTAGATGCCGCCGGTCAGCTCCCGGACCATCATCAGGTCAAAGCCGTTGGCGACGATATCGGGCCGCAGCGGGCAATCGCCTGCCAGGGCCGGGTAGAGCTTTGCCGGGCGCAGATTTGTATAAAGGCTCAGAGCTGCCCGCAGGCCGAGCAGCGCCTTTTCCGGGCGCAGGGCCGCAGGATTTTTATCCCACTTGGGGCCGCCGACAGCGCCCAGCAGGACACTGTCCGACGCCAGGCAGCCGTCGACCGTCTCCTGGGGCAGGGGCTGCCCGCAGGCGTCGATGGCGCAGCCACCGGCAAGATAGCGGGGGAACGCAAATTCGTGGCCGAATTTCTGGCCGATGGCCTCTAAAACGCGTACGGCGCTGTCCACGATCTCGGGACCGATACCGTCGCCCCGGATGAGTGCGATCGTATACTTCATACTGATTCCCCCTGTTCCGCCTGGCGTGCCTTGAGATACTTCAGCAGGCCGCCGCAGCGAATGATCTCTTCAATAAACGGCGGGAAGCCGTTGGCCTGGAAGACCTGGCCGGTGGTCTCATCGGTGATCACGCCGGTGGCAAACTCCACACTGACGGTATCGCCCGCCTGGATCGCCTCGGCTGCCGCCGGGCACTCCAGAATGGGGAAGCCGATGTTGATGGCATTGCGGTAGAAGATCCGCGCAAAGCTGGCAGCGATGACGCAAGCCGCGCCGCTGGCCTGGATGGCGATGGGCGCATGCTCCCGGGAGGAGCCACAGCCAAAATTCCAGCCGCCGACCATAATATCACCGGGCTTGACGCTGGTGGCATACGCTGCGTCAATATCTTCCATGCAGTGCTTCGCCAACTCCTCCGGCGAAGGCGCGTTCAAATAACGGGCCGGGATAATAACATCGGTATCAACATTATCGCCATAACGAAAAACCGTACCTTTTACCATGCTCAGACTCCTTTCCCGAGTTCCGCCGGATCTGCCAGGCAGCCCGCAACGGCGGACGCCGCCGCGACGGCGGGGCTGGCCAAAACGACCTCACTGCTGGTGTGGCCCATGCGGCCGACAAAATTGCGGTTCGTCGTGGAAACAGCTCGCTCTCCGGCGCACATAACGCCCATATGCCCGCCCAGGCAGGGGCCGCAGGTCGGCGTCGAAACAGCGCAACCCGCGGTAATAAACGTATCAACCAGGCCCTCATGCATCGCCTGGAGATAAATGGCCTGAGTTGCCGGGATGACGATGCAGCGCACGCCAGTGGCCACATGGCGGCCCTCCAAAATCGCGGCAGCCGCCCGCAGGTCCTCGATCCGGCCATTGGTGCATGAACCGATGACCGCCTGCTGGATGGGCATCCCCTTGACCTCGCTGATTCGTCGGGTGTTGGACGGCAGATGCGGCAGGCTGACCGTCGGCTCCAGGGTACTGAGGTCGATCGTCACTGTTTTTGCATATTCCGCATCCGGGTCCGCGTCAAAGGCCCGCCAGGGGCGGTCCGTGCGGCCCTTCATATACGCCTGCGTCTTCTCGTCCACCGGGAAAATGCCGTTTTTCGCGCCCGCTTCAATGGCCATATTGGCGATGGTGAAGCGATCGTCCATTGACAGGCTGGCGACGCCGGGGCCGGTAAATTCCAGCGACTGATACAGTGCGCCGTCGACACCGATCATGCCGATCAGGTGCAATATCACATCCTTGCCGCTGGCATAGCCCCGCAGCGCGCCGGTCAGCTCGACCCGGATGGCCTCGGGAACCTTGAACCAGTTTTCGCCCATAGCCATCCCGGCTGCCATATCCGTGGAGCCGACGCCGGTGGAAAATGCGCCCAGCGCGCCGTAGGTACAGGTGTGGGAGTCCGCACCGATGACCAGCTCACCGGGGGCCACCAGGCCTTTTTCCGGCAGCAGGGCGTGTTCGATGCCGACCTCCCCGACGTCAAAGAAATTTTTGATGGAAAAACGCTTGGCAAACTCCCGAGCCTCGTGGCACAGCTGCGCGGATTTGATATCCTTGCAGGGGGTGGAGTGGTCCAGCACGATAGCGATCTTCTCCCGGTCAAACACACGGGTGAAGCCCGCCCGATCAAAGGCGGTGATGGCCACCGGCGTTGTAATATCATTGCCCAGTACCAGGTCCAGCTTCGCCTCGATGAGGTCGCCTGCCTTGACCTGGGGTAAGCCCGCATGGGCCGCCAGGATCTTTTGGGTCATTGTCATAGCCATGGGTCAAGCCTCCTGTTTCTGCGCCTGTGCAGCATGCTGCATCTTGTTCGTCGCGTCAATATACGCCAGAACACTGGCCTCAATGACGTCCGTCGACAGGCCGTGGCCGTTGAACGTGCGGCCGCCTGCCTGCAGCTTGACGGTAACGCCGCCCAGCGTATCCTTGCCCTGGGAGACGGAGTTGATGGAGAAGATCTCAAAGGAATGCTCCACCGGCTTCACGATCTTATCGATGGCATTGAAGGCCGCATCCACCGGGCCGTCGCCCAGGCAGACCTCTTCAAAGCGCTCCTCGCCCCGCTTGAGGCTGATGGTCGCCGTGGCCGTCGTAAAGTTGCTGGTATGGACGGCGAACCAATCGAGCTTGTAGCCGTTTTCGATCGTCTCGGCCCGGTCGCTGTGGCTGACCAGCGCTTCAATATCCGCATCGGAGACGACCTTTTTCTTGTCGCACAGGACCTTGAATTCGCCGAAGCAGCGCAGCAGCTCCTCTTCCGAGAGGGTGTAGCCCATTTCCTTCAGATGGCTCTCAAACGCGTGGCGGCCGGAGTGCTTGCCCAGCACCAGATTATTCGTCCGGATGCCGACAGATTCCGGCGTGAGGATCTCATACGTCTGCTTATTGGCCAGCACGCCATGCTGGTGGATGCCGCTCTCATGCAGGAAGGCATTCTTGCCGACGATGGGCTTATTCAGCGGCGCCCGCTGGCCGATGATATCATAGACCGTCTTGCTGGCACGGTAAATTTGCGTCGTGTCCAAACGGGTCGCAGCGTCGAAGACATCGCGCCGGGTACGCATGGCCATGACGACCTCTTCCAGCGCCGTGTTCCCGGCCCGCTCACCCAGGCCGTTGATGGTGCATTCAATCTGCATCGCGCCGCCCTGGACGCCTGCCAGGGAGTTGGCAGTGGCCATACCCAGGTCGTTGTGGCAGTGGACGGACAGCTCGATGCCTACAGCCTCCGGAACCTCCTCGAGAATATACGCGATCAGTGCCTGCATCTCCGCAGGTGTCGTGTAGCCGACGGTATCCGGCAGGTTGACGACCGATGCGCCAGCCGCGATGGCTGCCCGGACGATCTTTGCGAGGAATTCCCGGTCGCTGCGGGTCGCATCCTCGGCGGAGAATTCAATATTCGGGGTATATTTACGGGCATAAGCCGTCATTTCGCTGACTCTGGCCAGGACCTCGTCCGGTGTCATCCGCAGCTTGTACTCCATATGCAGCGGGCTTGTCGCCAGGAACAGATGGATACGCGGGTCCGCCGCATCCTTGACGGCGTTCCAGGCGGTGTCAATATCCTTGACCGTCGCCCGGGCCAGGGAGGCAATGGAGCAATCCTTGACCTGCCGGGAGATGGCCTGCACCGACTCAAAATCGCCGGGGGAGGCGATGGCAAAGCCCGCCTCGATGACATCCACCTTCAGCCGCTCCAGGCACTGGGCGACCTGCAGCTTTTCCCGCAAATTCATGCTGCAGCCCGGCGATTGCTCACCGTCGCGCAGCGTCGTATCGAAAATTTTGATCTGTCTCATACCTATCCTACCTCAATCTCTTCCGTACGCCATGCCCGCCGGGCGCGGCGCGTTATGCCTGCAAGATCGCACCTTTATCCGCCGAGGAGACCAGCTTTGCATACCGGGCCAGGTAGCCAGTCTTGATCTTCGGCTCCGGGCACTGCCAAGCGGCACGGCGGCGCTCCAGCTCCTCTGCCGGGACCTGCAGCGTAATGGTGCACTGGGGAATGTCAATGGAAATGCGGTCGCCCTCGCGGACCAGCGCGATGGGGCCGCCTGCCGCAGCCTCCGGGCTGATGTGGCCGATGGATGCGCCCCGGGTCGCGCCGGAGAAGCGGCCGTCGGTCAGCAGGGCGACGGATTCGCCCAGGCCCATGCCGCAGATGGCAGACGTCGGGTTGAGCATCTCCCGCATTCCAGGGCCGCCCTTCGGCCCCTCGTAGCGGATGACGACGACGTCGCCGGGCTTGATTCTCTTCTGGTAAATGGCCGCAATGGCGTCCTCCTCCGAGTCAAAGACCCTGGCGGGGCCTTCGTGGACCATCATCTCCTGCGCCACCGCCGACTGCTTTACGACGCAGCCATCCGGGGCCAGGTTGCCTTTGAGGACAGCGATGCCGCCGCTCTTGGAATAGGGGTTGTCAAAGGGGCGGATGATCTCCGGATCGCGGTTGACCGCCGATGCGAGATTCTCACCCATCGTCTTTCCAGTGCAGGTCTGGACGCTGAGGTCCAGCAGATCGAGCTTCGTCAGTTCCTTCATGACGGCGTAGACGCCGCCTGCCCGGTCCAGGTCCTCCATAAAGGTTTCACCCGCCGGGGCCAGATGGCAGAGGTTCGGCGTCTTGGCCGAGATGGCATTGGCCTCGTCCAGACTGATGGTGATGCCCGCCTCATGGGCGATGGCCGGTAGGTGCAGCATTGTGTTCGTCGAGCAGCCCAGCGCCATATCGACCGTCTCGGCGTTGTGGAACGCGGCGGGCGTCATGATATCGCTGGGGCGGATGTTTTTGCGGATCAGCTCCATGACCTGCATCCCGGCGTGCTTGGCAAGCCGCAGCCGGGCGGACAGCGCGCCGGGGATCGTCCCGTTGCCGGGCAGGGCCATGCCGATGGCCTCGGTCAGGCAGTTCATAGAGTTCGCCGTATACATGCCCGAGCAGGAGCCGCAGGAGGGGCAGGCGTTTTCTTCATAGTCCCGCACCCCGGCCTCGTCCAGCGTCCCGGCGTGGTACGCACCGACGGCTTCAAACATATGGCTCAGGCAGGTCCGGCGGCCGTCTGCCAGGTGGCCCGCCAGCATGGGGCCGCCGGAACAGAAGACCGTCGGAATATTCAGGCGCGCCGCAGCCATCAATAGGCCAGGCACGTTTTTATCACAGTTGGGGATCATGACCAGCCCGTCAAACTGGTGGGCCATGACCATAGCCTCCGTCGAATCAGCGATCAGGTCGCGGGTCACCAGGGAGTATTTCATCCCCACATGGCCCATGGCGATCCCGTCGCAGACGGCGATGGCCGGAAATTCGATGGGCGTCCCCCCGGCGGCGCGGACACCCGCCTTGACCGCCTCCGCGATCTTATCCAGATTCATATGGCCGGGGACGATCTCATTATAAGAGCTGACCACGCCCACCAGGGGGCGCTGGATCTCTTCCTCCGTCAGCCCAAGCGCAAACAGCAGGCTGCGGTTCGGCGCCCGTTCGACGCCATTCTTGATCTGATTCGAACGCATGGGAAAACCTCCATCCCGGAACCGCGCAGCAGCGCAGGTTCCCCGAAAAAACATCGTCATAAGAACCCCCCGGTCTTTTCAAGCTGCGCCGGGGAAAAAGTGCAATTTTCTCCCCGCCCGGCGATACGCGCCGGGCGGGGAAGGGGTGCAGCATTAGTTGGAAGCGTTGTCCAGGTTGGAGTCGTTCTTCCACAGCATCTGCTCACGCAGGCGCTTGCCGACAACCTCCATCGGATGCTTGGCCAGCATATCCCGCTTGGAGTTGAAGAAGCAGCGGCCATTCTTGTTTTCGGCGATCCACTTGCTGGCGAAGGTGCCGTCCTGGATATCCTGCAGCACAGCGCGCATGTTCGCCTTGACCTCTTCGTGGGGCAGGACCCGCGGGCCGGAAACGTATTCGCCATATTCCGCCGTATCGGAGATGGAATAGTTCATCGCCGCGACGCCGCCCTTGTTAATCAGGTCGACGATCAGCTTCATCTCGTGGATGCACTCAAAGTAAGCATTCTCCGGCTCATAGCCCGCCTCGACCAGGACTTCAAAGCCGCAGCGCATCAGATCGACCACGCCGCCGCACAGGACGGTCTGCTCGCCGAACAGGTCCGTCTCGGTCTCGTCATGCATCGTCGTCTCCATGACGCCCGCACGCGCGCCGCCGATGCCGGCAATATACGCCAGGGCGATATCATAGCACTTGCCCGTGGCATTCTGCTCTACCGCGACCAGGCACGGAACGCCCTTGCCTGCGACATACTGGCTGCGGACGGTGTGGCCGGGGCCCTTGGGCGCAGCCATGAACACATCGACATCTGCCGGGGGAACGATCTGCTTGTAGCGGATATTGAAGCCATGGGCAAAGGCAATGGCCTTGCCTGCAGTCAGGTACGGTGCGATATCCTGCTTGTACATTGCCGCCTGGTTCTCATCGTTGATGAGGATCATGATAATATCGGCAGCCTGGGTCGCCTCGGCGACGGTCATAACATCGAAGCCGTCCTTCTCCGCGACCGGCCAGGACTTGCCGCCCTTACGCAGGCCAACGATGACGTCACAGCCGGAGTCCCGCAGGTTCAGTGCATGGGCATGCCCCTGGGAGCCATAGCCGATGATGGCGATCTTTTTCCCATCCAACTTGCTGAGGTCGCAGTCTTTTTCATAGTACATTTTTGCCATAATCGAACTCTCCTTTTTCTTTTGTGGATTCGTAAATTGTATCTGTACCCCGTTCCAGTGCGACCATGCCGGTCCGCACCAGCTCCAGGATGCCGAGCTCTTTCACGAGGCCGACAATGGCCTCGACCTTGCTCTCCTCGCCGATCATCGCAATGGTCAGCGTCGAGGGCGAAACGTCAATGATCGACGCGCGGAAAATGCTTGCCACCTGCATGACCCGGTTACAGGTCTCAGTGTCCGGCGTGGAGACCTTCATGAGGATCATCTCCCGGCGCAGGGAATTATCCGGCTGCAGCAGCTTGACCGAATGGACCGGCAGCAGCTTGCGCAGCTGGTTGCACAGCAGCTCCGCGTGGCGCTGGTCTGCCAGCACCTCGATCGTAATACGCGATACTTTCGGGTCGCTGGTGGTACCCACCGCCAACGACTCAATATTATAGCCCTTCCGGGAAAACAGACGGGAGACCTGGGACAGGACGCCCGCTTCATTATCCACCAGAACGGACAAAGAACGTCTTTCCTCCATAGCCGCCTCCTTAGTCTACCAGGAAGTTGGTGATCCTGCCGCCGCCGGGCACCATCGGGCGCACCATCTCGTCCATCTCAATGGCGCAGTCAATAAGATAGCCGTGGCCGCAGTGCAGGGCCTCCGTCAGCGCCTGCTCCAACTCCGCGACATTTTGCACCCGCCTGCCGGACAGGCCGTATGCCTCCGCCAGCTTGACGAAATCCGGGCCGCGGTCCAGCGTCGTCTGGGAGTAGTGGCCGTTGTAGATCAAGGTCTGCCACTGGCGGACCATGCCCAGCGTCTTATTATTATAAATGATGGTGATGATGGGCAGCTTATAATACTGCTCCGTCGCCAGCTCATTGCAATTCATCCGGAAGCTGCCGTCGCCGGTGATGTGGACGACAGTCTTTTCCGGGTTGCCGACCTTTGCGCCGATGGCGGCGCCCAGGCCGAAGCCCATGGTGCCGAAGCCGCCGGAGGTCAGCAGCTGGCCGGGGTAGTCATAGTGGAAATGCTGCGCGACCCACATCTGATGCTGCCCGACGTCCGTCGCTACAACAGTATCCATCGGACACAGGCGGGCAATGGCGTCGGAGATCTGCTTCGGCGTCAGCGTATCGCTGGCTTCGTCATACTCCGTCTCCGTTTTAAAGGAGAAAACATAGCGCTTCCAGTCGCCGTGATGTTGCTGGGTCAGCCGCTCGTTCAAAAGCTGCAGGACCCGCTTGGCGTCGCCGATGATATGATGGTCCGTCTGGACATTCTTGTTGATCTCCGCCCGGTCGATATCGATCTGGACAATCCTCGCCTGGCTGGCAAAGCTCGTCGGGTCCAGTGCGACCCGGTCGGAGAACCGGCAGCCGACGGCGATCAGCAGATCGCAGCTGTCGCAGGCGATATTCGAGGCCTGCGTTCCGTGCATCCCGATCATGCCCGTCGTCAGCGGATTGCGGCCCCGGAAGCCGCCAGCGCCCATCAGGGTGATGGCGACCGGCGCGTCCATCTTCTCGGCAAACTCGGTAAACTCCCGGTCTGCCCGGCCGCGGACGACACCGCCGCCGCAGATCAGCAGCGGCTTTTCCGCCTGGCGGATCATATCCACCAGGATCTGCACATCGCCGAGATCCGGCTCCGGCAGCTTTAACTCATGGGAGGCCCGGCGGATCAGCGCGCCCAGGCGGCCCTGGCTCGCGTGCTCCTCCCGGGGCAGCGGCGTGAATTCCGCCGTCTCCGCGGTGGCGTTTTTCACAATGTCGATCAAAACCGGGCCCGGTCGGCCGCCCCGGGCGACGGCAAACGCTTCCCGAACGATATCCGCCATCTCCGCCGCCGAATGCACCATAAAATTGCATTTGGTGATCGGCATCGTGATCCCGGTGATATCGACCTCCTGGAAGGAATCCTTGCCAATGAGGTTTTCCGTCACGTTGCAGGTGATAAAGACGGTGGGGGAGCTGTCCATATACGCGGTGGCGATCCCCGTCGTCAGGTTCGTACAGCCGGGGCCGGACGTCGCAAAGCACACGCCGACCTTGCCGGTGGACCGGGCATAGCCGTCCGCTGCGTGGGACGCGCCCTGCTCATGGGCGGTCAGAATATGCTTGATCTTCCCCTCATAGTTGTATAACTCGTCGTAGACATTCAAAATCGTACCGCCGGGGTAACCAAAAACCGTATCCACATCC